>NZ_MCHF01000066.1:0-6817 GCF_001707455.1 Dehalobacter sp. TeCB1
GTCTATTGTTTTGTTCAGTAATTTAAGTGACAATGAATATATAGCTTTAATCGAGGAATTAATGAATCTTTAAGAAAATATACCGAGGTGATGCGATGCAAGTACATCAAGACCATCACCGCCAGAACCTTTTGCTAAAAAAATACCTGAATAAATATTTCTCCCCGAACAAGATTGAAGAGCTTGTCGGGGAGTTTTCATTTTCGGAGCTTCGCAGGTTACTGGGCGAGATGGATATAGAATTTTTTGCTCTGTGCTACTTCCCAAAATACTTTGACCGCAAGTTTGGGCTGTTTCACAAGGAGCTATTTGAAGAATTAAAATATATACTGGACAATAAAGGGTTGATTGAAGCTTTCGGATTGCCAAGGGAACATGGCAAAAGCACAATCAACTCTTTTTTATTTCCGCTATATTCAACACTATACTGTAAATCATGCTTTACACTTATTATATCGGCAACAGAGCAGATTGCTCTTCCATTCCTTGATATGATTAAGGACGAATTGGAGAATAACCAGTTGTTGATTGAGGACTTTGGCATCTTTAAAGGAAACCGCTGGAACAATAATGAAATATGGATTCGTGGTAGAGGTGGTTTAGATGCCTGTATAATGATTCGTGGTATTGATGGTTCTTTGAGGGGTATCCACTTTAAACAATATCGTCCGCAGCTTGTTCTTTTGGATGACCTTCTCAAAGATGATACTGCAAAGTCGGAAACCAAACGTGAGCAAGTAAAATGCACCTTTACCGATGTGGTTATACCAATAGGAACAAGAGATACAAATATTCTCGTTGTGGGAACAGTGCTGCATGAGGAAGACCTTATGGCTGACCTGCTTAAAGGTAAAATCCCAGGAGTCCGAAGCATAAGGAAAGCTTCAATAATATGTTGGGCAGAAAGGGATGACCTCTGGAGTGAATGGGAAGCAAAATATAATAACCTTCAGGACTTAGACAGGATTGAAACTGCAAAGTCCTTTTTTTATGATCATCAGGAGGAAATGCTGGATGGTACAGAAATCCTGTGGTCTGAATACTTAGATTATTATTATCTCATGTGCAAGAAACAGGCTATGGGAGATAAGTCTTTTTACAAGGAAATGCAGAATGATCCTCGCAGTACCGATGATTATATATTCCAGAACATATCCTTTTGGGAGAAGCTGCCTGAGTATGAGGAGCTTGAGGTTATTATGTATATTGACCCTGCAATTAAGGCAGGAAAGAGAAATGATTATTCTGCTATTACAATTCTTGGACAGCACAGAAAAACTAATCAGATGTATGTGGTTGATGGTTCAATTTATAAGCTTTTACCAGATGACTTGTTTTCAGTCGTAATAGAAAAATTGCAGTATTATCCTGTAGAAAAAATCGGCTTTGAAGCTACACAGGCACAGAGCTATATGAAGCAGAAATTTGAAGAGCAGCTATGGCAGAATAAAATATATGCTCCTGTTGAAGAGGTGGTTGCAAAAGGACAGAAGCATGAAAGAATTATTACTTTAGAGCCGGATATTAAGAAAGGACACATATTGTTCAATCCTTCCAATGTAGGATATAATAATCAAGTAAAAGATTATAACAAAGGTGCAAAGCACGATGATGCTCCTGATAGCCTGTATGGCGCTGTACAATTAGTGCAGGGAGTACAGAGGATCAGGTTTTTTGATAGGAGCTTGTTATTTTGAAAGGATGCTTAAAAAAATGAGTGATATAAAAAAATATACTGGGGATATAGCAATTGAGAGCATTTTTTCTGATGATGGGAGACACAGATTTATACTGCGAAGAAAATATTCATCATCTCGACACCAGCTAAATGACCGTAAAATAGTATTTATACTAATTAATCCATCTTATTCTGATGAATTGCTGTTTGATAAAACGAATAGACTTGCATCAAATATAGGAGTAAAGGATGGATATAATGAAGTTGTCATTTTAAACATCTTTTCACTGGTAACCAAGGATACTAAGACACTCAATAAGGAATTGCAAAGTGCTAATCATCGAAAGAATGATTTATATATTGTAGAAGAAGTTAAAAAAGCTGATAGAGTTATTCTGGCATGGGGTATTGATGAAAAGTATAAAGATAGAATAGATTCTGTAAAGCAGTTAATAAAAAACAGCGGAATAGAAAATGATAAAGTCTTTAGCATAAGCTACAAAGACAAAAATGGGAAAGTATATAATCCTGCACACTTAAGTATGTACATAACGGATAACCCGCCAAACTTTGAAATAAAAAAGTTCGATTTAGATTAAGCCCTACTTTAGGGCTATTTTTATGCCCATTTTTAGAAAGGAAGTGATACTTTGCAAATAACCGAAAGCCTTATAAAACAGTGCTTTACCGAATTGGAGAGTAACTCCAGCATCAAGCAGAAATATAAAGATTATTATGAGGGAAACCACAGCATACTCAAAGATTATGACATGCAGGACAGCAGAAGCAACCGTAAGCTGATATTCAACTTCCCTCGTAAATTTGTAGATAATGAAACAGGATACCTCCTTGGTAAGCCTGTTAATTTTATATCCAAAAGTGATGACAAGGATATTGTTAACTGCATTGACAGGAATAGCAGCCATTGGGACAAGGAACATAATATTTCCCTGCGAAAACAAAGTGAAATCTATGGAGAAAGCTATGAGTTGAATTACATTAATACCGATGGGGAATTCTGTGCTACAATCCTGACACCATTGGAGTGCTATGTCTTGGAGGATGGTACAGCCGAGAGAAATGTTCTGCTGGCTATACATAAATTCAAAAGAAGATTCGATGATACAGAATATCTTGACGTTTATACCGATGCAGAAATACTACATTATAAGCTGATTAAGGATTCTGAAATTGAGCTTATCGGAAAACACAATCATATATTCGGCAGAGTACCCGTCATTGTATGCCCTGCCAATAGTGAGCGAAAAAGCGGATTTGAGGATTTGATAAGCCTTTTTGATTCATATAACGCTTTGAATTCTGACTTGGTCAATGAAATTGCCGACCACAGAAATGCATATCTCATTATCGAAAACGCAAAAATTGAGGAAGAAGATTTGCTCAAAATGAAGCAGATGGGAATTATTCAAGTGCCAAAGGGTGGAGCGGTCAAGTGGCTCACAAAGGATATCAATGATTCTTTTGTCAAAAATGAACTTGAGAATATTGAACGTAAAATCTATGACATGATGGATGAGGTCAATTTCAATGAGAACTGGGCTTCCAATACTTCGTCACTGGCACTTAGAAATAAACTTTTAAATCTTGAAAATAGGGTATCAATGCGACAAGCTTTTATGGAAAAGGTCATCAAGGAAAGGCTAAAAAATCTGTTTATATATATCCGCAAGAAAGAGGGCAAGGTCTTTGATTATCGGGATGTGGCAGTAAAATTTACCAGAAATCTTCCTACAGACCTTGTTGGGTTAGCGGATGTAATTGTTAAACTCAAAGATGTTTGTTCGCAGGAAACGCTGCTTACTTTATTGCCGTTTATTGAAAATCCTACGGTGGAGTTGCAGAAATATAAAACTGAAAAGGCAAGTGCTTCTGAGGAAGACATTAACAAAAATATTATTTGACATTTAATCTCCAAGTGATATAATAATTTTAGATATGGGAAAAGTACATATCTAAAATAAAGGTATAAGAGAGTGGGCTATGAATTATAAAGATTTTTTCCAAGAGCCAGAGAATAGAAAGTATATTAAGTATGAAAATGTTTCTGAAGTAGAAAATGTTTTTAACTTCATGTGCAAGCCTGAGAGCATTGACAAGATGATAATGTCATGTGGACAAAACCGCCCAGCCTTAGAAGGTATAATCGAAGATATCGAGTTGAATTTTCCTATAAGTGCAAATTTTGATATTGATAAGGACTATACCTTAAGAAAGGCTCTCGGCTCAATGATAAAATACATCCTTTCAGATTTTGGATATGAGGTCAATATCCAAAAGGACATATCAAAAGGGTCATATATCAAGTCCGCAACACATTACACCTTTAACCAGACAAAAGCTAAAAAGAAGCTGGTCAGAGTTATAACCATTGAAAATATATAGTACTGTTAATAAAGAGACTGTTCCTTACATTAGTGGGGAGCAGTTTTTTTGTTTCATAAATAATATTGCGTTCTTAGTTCCATCAGAGTTAAGAGGGCGAAATAATAAGGAGGATTTTTATTATGACATTTGAAGAAGTAAAAGAGTTTTTGAAAAGTGAAGCTGGTAAGGCTTCAGAAGTAACTGCATATTTGCAGGGGTTAAATCCATTGACCGTTGCAAGAGTGCAGGAATATATCGATAAAACGCCTGAAGGGAAATCATGGGCTGATTCTGTAAAGGATAAGCATTTACAGAAAGGGCTTGAGACCTGGAAAGTAAATAATCTGGAAGCACTGCTCATTGATGAAATCAAAAAGAGATTCCCCGAAAAAGATGAAAAGGAGCTTGAGGTTGAAAAATTAAGAGCCGAGATTGAAAAGATGAAACATGAGAAACAGAGGGAGTCACTCACAAATAAAGCCATAAAAATAGCAACAGAGAAGAGTCTACCGATTGAATTGGTAGATTTTTTTATTGGTGCGGATGAACAGACCACTGTTTCGAATGTAAAGGTTTTTGAGGATACATTCAGTCAATATGTTCAGAAAACAGTGGAGCAAAGGCTGAAAGGTGATGGGTATGTTCCCCCAAAGGATAATGACGGTAAGCAAAGCAACTTGGAAAGTTTATCAATGGAAGATTATATCAAAGCGAGAAGTAAATAAAAATTTGAAAGGATATGGTGATTTATTATGGGAAATACAATTTTAACTCCATCTATTATAGCGAAAGAAGCATTGATGCAATTAAGAAACAATACAGTTATGGCGAGCTTGGTACATAGGGATTATTCACAGGAATTTGTTGCTGGAGTGGGCAATAGCGTTACAATTAGGAAGCCAGCGAACTTTGAAGCACAGGAATTTAATAGGAGTACAGGTATTCAGATTCAGGATGCTACCGAAGGCTCTGAATCAGTGGTATTGGATAAACTTTTGGATGTTTCTTTTGAAGTAACCTCTGAACAGCTTACTATGGACATCAAGGATTTTAGTGAGCAATTGCTGATTCCAGCAATGCAGGGTTTTGCAAATAAAATTGACCAGTATTTATTGGGTCTTTATAATGAGATTCCATTTAACTTCGGCACAGCAGGAAGTACCCCTTCAGAAATCAGTGATATTACTGGGGCAAGAAAGGTATTAAATGATAATAAAGTTCCTTTTGCAAACAGAAACCTTGTTATTGATACTGCTGCGGAAGACAAATTGCTTCAATTGGCTACATTCCATGAAGCAGATAAAGTAGGCGATGATGGCACAGCATTGAGAGAAGCTTCTCTTGGTAGAAAATTCGGATTCAATATTTTTATGGATCAGAATGTTAAGAAGCACACCAAGGGTACTTTGACAGGAGACGAAGGTACAATCAAAGTTAAAGGTGCGGTTAGTGCTGGAGCAACTCAAATTGTGATTGATGGAACTAATCTTACTGGAACGCTTGTTAAAGGTGACGTTATAACAATCAGTGGAAAATCTTATGTAGTAACAGAAGATACTACCGCCGCTGCAAGTGAAATTGCAGTGAAGCTGTATCCTGCAACCACAGACATTGCCAATGACACTGATGTAACAATTGTTTCTACACATACTGCTAACCTTGCATTTCATAAGAATGCGTTTGCATTGGTAAGCAGACCTTTGGCATTGCCAAGAGGGTTGAGTTCCGAGCAGAAGGCAATTGTAAACTATGACGGTTTTGGTTTAAGAGTTATTTATGACTACAATAGCCAGTATAAAAAGGATGTCATTTCAATTGATATGCTTTGCGGAGTTAAGACTTTAGATTCTGAGCTTGCTTGCAGATTATTGGGATAATTCTATAAAAACTGGGGGTGTGCCTTATGGTGCATCCCCTATTAAATTTAAGGATGGTGATGTTTTTGAGATGTCCATATTGCAATATTGAATATAACTCTCTTGAAACACTCAATGCTCATATTCAAGGCTGTTACTATAAGGATTATCCTCAAACAGTACAAACAGAATTTGAATCATTGACATATCAGGAATTGAAAGATATGGCTCTTTCAAAGGGTATTAAAGCAGGAAATATGAAAAAGGCAGAAATTATAAAAGCACTAAGAGAAACGGAGGAATGATATTATGCTTGAGATTGTAAAAATGTTACTTGGGATAGATGTAGCCGATACTTCTAAGGATACAATTCTTAATCACTTTATTAATCAGGCATCGAAGCTTGCATTATCTTATTGTAATGTAATTGAACTTTCCGCTGAATATGATGGAACAATTGCTGAATTAGCTGTCTATCTTTATAAAAACAAAGATAGTGTTGGCTACAAGCAGAAGACCGAGGGAGAACGCAGCATTACTTTTGAAGGTGGAGGTATTCCAGAATATATAAAATCAGCATTGCCGCTTCCTAAAATAAAGGTCGGGTGTGAGTGATGTTCAATGATTCGTTAGTAAAAATATATTCAAGCCCTGATTCAGCTTCATATATTAAATCCATTTATGCAGATTTTCAGCCATATACCAAAAGTATAGTGTTCGAGGATGGCTTTCAAATTGATATTACGAACAGATTGTTTTGTGATACCGATAGCTCAATCAATAAAGACAGCTACTTCGAAATTGAAGGTGAAAAATATAAGGTCATGGATTTAAAGAAATGGGATGATCATTTTGAAGTTTACCTGTACAAGTTGAAAAGGCAGGTGTAGTTATCATG
>NZ_MCHF01000067.1:0-206445 GCF_001707455.1 Dehalobacter sp. TeCB1
ATCCCGAGCGGTGGACGACCGCGCTTACCGTCAAAATAGTGCGGCTGTATAAGCGCCACCCATTCGTCCCAGGGGATGATCTCGTTCATTATTTCAAGAAATTCTTCTCGTTTCGTTTTCTTCCGTCGGTTTGAGTATTCTATATCCGAAAAGGTTTGTTGCCCCATTTTTACCACCTGTTACTGTTTTCTTTAATTTTACCATTTTTTTGTCCGGGGGGCGATTTAATCAGTGTTTCCCTAATATTGTAGAAGACGTTTGTCTTGGTTTAGCCAAATGGGGATTTGATAAAATAGTCATTATATGCGCTCATGGCGAGCCCAAAAATAACGAAGCGATCAAAGAAGGAATCAAAAGAGCTTCAGTGAAAAAAGATGGATTAAAGGTTAAGGTATCCGCGTGGTTTCATCATGGACTGCCTAGAATGAGTTCAGTATGCAAGGGAGAACATCCGGAATGGGATTTTCATGCCGGAGAATGGGAAACAGGTTTAATCTTACTTAGACATCCCGAATTAGTGGATCAGGAAGAATTAATTAAGCTAAAACCTAATTATGAGGCAGAACATCTCTTTGAGAGAATTTCTGCTGGTAAAAACGACTGGAAAGATGTAGGCGCTCCTTTGGCATATTTAGGCGATCCACAAATCGCTACGAAAGAAACCGGTGACAAGGTATATGATATTTTCTCCGACATTGTAGTTGAAGAGGTACTTGAGCTAATTAAATAAACAGGGGAAAAATTATATAAGCAAAGCTAAGCCTTGACATACATTTATTTGTACATTCAAGGCTTTTTTTGTTGTAGTAAATTTTTTTACCTGATGGTAGCCAATTATATGTGCATAGTAACACAGAACATTTCAAAATTATGTTTTATATTATTAGCGGATGGTGCATGGGATGAAAGTAGTTCTTTTATAAGGGAGGTGAAAAAGCTATGGGTACTGTATTGATTTTTTTGGCTGGGATATTATTTTTAGCCGGAATTTTGTTTATTAAACCGCGTGCCAAAAAGGATGTCATGTGGAAGACCGTGCTTGTTTGGGCTTTATACGTAGTTGGGAGCGCTGTCTTATGGATGGGAGTTTCCTTTGTTTACATTAATGCCACTGTCGGTCACGCCAAGGCAACAAGTACAGCCATCTTCTTATTTGGAGGAATTGCAGTTGTAATTGCAGTGATTTTAGCGCGCCTGCTAGGATTCATCGGTACTAGAAAAATAAAAGACAATGAATCAGTATCAGCATGAAAGGAGGAAAAAAGATGGCAGATTCTTTAGAAAGTAAAAATGCTCCAGAGAAAAAATTTCAGGTAAGCCGCCGAGGTTTCTTGAAAACTGGAGCGGCTGCAGCAGCAATGGGCGTTTTTGGCGCGATTAAAGCACCCTCAAAAATAGCTGAAGCTGCGGTAAGCAACTACGAATACATCACCCCCAAAAAAGGACAGTGGTCCAAGCTGAGACCCGAACCGAATTATGGAGGCGCTTCTGTCAGTTACGCAGAGCACAATGACCAATGGCTTGGCACCTCCAAAATTGTAGGGACGGTAAAGAAGTTTAAAGAAAAAGATATGGGATTTGCGTTAGTTGCCCAAGGTCTTTTAGGACCCAAGGCACAGGCGGGGTTCTATACGATCGGTATTAGACACCCGCTGAGTGATGCGCTCGGTTGGGCTATTTCCCCCATATTCGGAGAAAACATCGTTGATGGTCAGCCCAAACCGGAGAAACTTCCGATACCTGATCCCGAGCAAATGTCCATGCATATTAAAGATGTTGCTTACTATCTGAGAGCTGATGAAGTCGGGATCGGGAAAATGCCTGAATACGGTTATTACTCTGATAAAATGAATCCCCCGATGATGGGGATTATCGGCGGTATGGTGCCAAGGGGGACTCCCCTTCAAGATGTACCCTTTACGGAGAAGATGCCCTATGTCATCGTTGTTGCGGTTGAGCAGCATTTAGAGACTTACTTGGCCTCAACCGGATATGACGGAATTTCAGATTCCCAATCTTTCCGCTGTTATCACGCGACCGCCAACATTTCTATCATTATGGCTAAATACATCAGAGAGCTTGGATACCATGCCAGAGCACACCATTTCGGCAACTATGGAGCCGTAATGGCGCCCTGTTTAATCGCTGCGGGGATGGGGGAACTTACCCGGACCGGAGACTGTGTTGCCCACCCGCGCATGGGATTCCGCAACAAAGTGGCAGCCATCACCACGGATTTGCCTTTGGTTCCGGATAAACCGATTGATTTCGGAATGGCGGATTTCTGCCGTGTGTGCAATAAGTGCGCCGATAATTGTCCTTCCCAAGCTATCACGCATGACAGGGATATGGTAGATTATAACGGCTATTTGCGTTGGAACAGCGATTTCAAAAAGTGCGCACAATTTAGGGCAGGTAATGATCAAGGAGTTAGCTGCGGCGTTTGTATTAAGGTATGTCCATGGAGTTCCAAGGAAAGTTCATGGTTTCACGAGGCCGGAATTTGGATTGGAAGCAAAGGGGAAACTGCTTCAAGCCTCTTAAAAGGTATTGATGATATGTTTGGTTATGGCACAGAGATTGTTGATAAATATAAATGGTGGTTGGAATGGCCGGAACTGTATAAGTTCAAATATTAATCCAACGAGTATAGGTAAAGAATTTCCAGCGTCGCCTTTGTAAGGGTCGCTGGAAATTTTTTGCGTCTTTAACTTTTTCATGGGCTGTTGCAGACTTGCACAACAAAAAATATTTAAAATATGATAAGTATTTACTAAATGAAAATATATATAAATGTATATACAATACAACTAAAAAGAAGATAACGTTATTCGGCAATAAATTTTTTTTAATTAATAGGTTAACATTATATTAATAATTTTAAAATACAGGAGGTAAACTAAATGGATTTGTCGCTATTAACACAGAAAATTGGAGAACTTGATGAAGAAAAAGTATTTGAAATGCTGAATGAATTTGTTAACACAAATCCCAGTCCAGATGAAACCAAAAAGGTGGTAGCTGCTTGTCAGAGCGGGATGTCAGTAGTCGGAGATTTTTTTGAAAAGGGGGAATACTTTGTCGGTGATTTGATCTTTGCCGGGGAGTTGTTAACCAGTGCAATTGATATTTTAAAGCCGATTATGGACACCCAAAATGCTGGAACTGTCGGTTCAATGGTGCTTGGAACTGTTGCAGGTGACTTACATGACATTGGAAAAAACATTTTTAAGAGCATGGCTGAAGCAGCAGGTTTTAAAGTATACGACCTGGGTATCGATCAATCAGCTGGTGAATTTGTAAAAAAAGTAAAAGAGGTAAATCCTGAAATTATTGGTTTAAGCGGTGTTTTGACGTTAGCATTGGAATCGATGAAAAATATTGTTGAGGCTTTAGAAGAAGCGGGATTACGCAGCAAAGTTAAAGTTATTATCGGTGGAAACCCTGTAACGAAGGAAGCTTGTGAAACAATTGGTGCTGATGCATTTACCACGAATGCAGCAGAAGGAGTAAAAATATGCCAGAAGTGGGTGGGTTAAAACCCGCAACCAAGAAAACTTGTGAATAAATAGCACAGGAGGATCTAGTATGAGTGATGATAAAATGAAATTATATGACGAACGTGTCAAAAGGCTCAAAGATGCCATCGAATTAAGAGAACCGGACAGGGTTCCTATTTACGGTCTGGTAGACAATTGGGCTCTTTCTTATTATGGGATAACCTTAGAAGAGGGATTAAAAGACGTTGAACTTGAATATAAAGCTTATTCTAAAGCTTTAACTGATTTTCCCTTTGATGGCGCGCTTGCCTCACGCATAACCTTTCCCCTTAATTTTGTGTATTCCTTAGGCGGCGGAATTTTTAACAATGCGACGGAAACCATTCAAATCGCCACTGGACAATCTGAACTTATGGCGGTAGAAGAGTATGATGAGCTTATTGCCGATCCGATGAAATTTATCCGTGACAAAATTCTTCCAAGAAAACATAAGATTTTCCAAGAGGGGACAGTGGAAGAAAAGTTCGCGAAATATGCCAATTCCCTTTCCATCTTCTTTAAGTTTGGTCAAACAACAAAGATGTTGTCGGATAGGTTCAAAACTGAACATGGGCTTCCGATAACCAACGCGGGTGTAAATCATTTTATGCCCGGTGATATCATCATGGACTATTTAAGGGATTTCAAAGGGATTATGAGAGATATCAAAAAATGTCCTGATAAAGTGGCTGAAGCCTGTATGGCTATGGTCGACCCTTTGATCAAAGACACATATGGAAAAATGCATACTGTTTCCGATGACAAGTATGTTCATTTATATCTGCATTTGCCGCAATTTATCAGAGCGAAAGAGTTTGAAAAGGTTTACTGGCCGTCCTTCAAAAAATATGTTGATACGGTTGCAGCAAGAGGTATTAAAATTCTCATTCTATTTGAAAAGAATTGGGAACATCTGTATGAGTATATACAGGAGCTTCCAAAGGGATCGGTCATTGGATTCTTTGAAGAAGATGATCTGAGAAAGGCGAAGAAAGCTTTAGGAAAAACGATGTGTATTGCCGGTGGTTTAAAGACAAACGACCTGTACTACGGAACAAAGGAAAAATGCATCGAAGTTGCCAAGGGCTTAATTGATGATTTAGCTCCGGGTGGTGGATTTGTCTTTGCACCGGACAAAGTTTTGGCAACTAAAAATGATGCCAAGGCAGAAAATTTAAAAGCTGTTACGGAATTTATTGTGGAATATGGCTCTAAGTAATAGAAACTTCCATCTGTTATCTGAAAATAAATATGTACCCCTAAAGAATAGGAGGGTGTTCTTAAGATGAGTGACATGGAAATGATCTTTAAAATGGCAAGGGAAAGAATTTTATCACAGTTTCTTAATTCAGATCAGGAAAAAGACGGGGTTGAATTGGCTTTGACGATCGTAATGCTTTTTTCATAGGTCTGACGTTACCAAGAAGTAAAAATGTTATATCACTACTAGGGGCAGCAGTATCACAACTTAGCCCCAATGAAGGACGTCAATCAAAATGGCGTCTTTTCTTTTGGGAGTGGGGAAAGTGGCTTGCCAGATTCGAATCCGGATTCGAATCTTAGTTTTTCCCAAGCGGTCATCCCCCCTGGGGATTATGAAATTTTAATCAAAAACGCTTAAAAAATACTAAGCGTTTTTTTTATAATAAGTGCTATATTTAATTGGAAGTTGTGGTTTCCGGAATTAGGGCAATTGCGGAAGCCGCTAATAAAAAATAAAGGAGGAGAAATATGGGTACATTTTTGGTGTTTCTAGCGGGTGTTCTTTTTTTAGCCGGCCTACTATTTATTAAACCTAGAGCAAATACGGACAAAAGATGGAAAACTATTCTTAATTGGGTTTTATATGTTGCATGGTATGCAATTACTTGGATGGGGATTTCTTTCATTTATATTAATGCGAGCGTAGGGCATGTCAAAGCAACAAGTACAGCAATCTTTTTGTTTTTAGGTATTTCAGTTGTACTAGCGGTAGTCTTAGCAAGACTCTTAGGATTTTTGGGTAAACAACAGAAAAAAGCAAATACAAGCTTAGAAGCTTAAAGAGGTGAAAAGGATGTCTATTGAAAAACAAGAAGGAAAGCAGGAGTTAAGGATAAACCGACGTAATTTTTTAAAGGCAGGAGCAGCCTCAGCTATTTCCATGGGTGTTCTTGGTATGACAAATGCTTTGCCGGTGCAAGCCGCCGAGACGGTGTCAAACTCCGGAGGACAGTCGAAGCTTCATCCGACGAATTACGGCATGGCCTCAGTTAAAATGGCTGATTTTAACGACCAATGGTTGGGCACAACCAAGATTGTTGGCCCTATAAAAAGATTCCATGAGGCAAATCAAGGATTCAACTTGGTTTTCCGCCATAAGGTTTCTGAGGCAGCTTTTAAGGCGAACTTATATTACCATGCTGCTTCAAAGTATCCTTTGGGAGATGCTTTAGCCAAGTTTACTTTAAGCTTAGCTCCGATGGTATCTGGAAAACCCGCCCCCGAAAAATTGGCTATTCCTGACCCTGAACAGATGTCCCAGCATATCAAAGACTGCGCCTATTTCTTAAGGGCTGACGAGGTCGGTATTGGTAAAATGCCTTCATTTGCATACTATGAGTTCAAGGCGCCTCCTCTTGAAGATATGATGAAAGATGACTTGTCCAAATCAGTGCCTGTTACAGAGAACCTGCCTTATGTCATCGTTGTCATGGTTGATCAGCACCTGGAGACCCTGATGGCATCTACCGGCTATGACGGCATCAGCGGTTCCCAATCATTCCGTTCTTACCATGCAACTGCCGTTATTTCGGTAATCTTGGCAAACTATATCCGTAATCTTGGTTACAATGCCAGAGCGCATCATTTTTCCAATTATGCCTTGATCCTGGCTCCATGTATGGTATCCGCAGGAATGGGAGAGATGACAAGGACAGGTGACTGTATGGCTCACCCGACACTTGGATTCCGCACCAAAGCTGCCGCTGTGACCACAGACTTGCCGCTAGCTCCAGATAGGCCAATTGATTTCGGCGCTCAGGATTTCTGCAGGGTGTGCAAAAAATGTGCCGATAATTGTCCTTCGGGAGCGATTACCCAAGACGAGGATTATATTGAAAAGAATGGTATTTTGCGTTGGCAGACTGACATTAAGAAATGCGTTGAATTCCGTGTAACCAATAAAGAAGGATCCATGTGCGGACTCTGCATGAAGGTATGTCCATGGAATTCCAAAGAAGACTCCTGGTTCCATCAGGCCGGCACATTTATCGGTAGTAAAGGGGAAACTGCTTCAAATTTGCTCAAACAGGTTGATGATATGTTTGGCTATGGTACAGAACAGGTCGAGAAGTTCAAATGGTGGTTAGAGTGGCCTGAACGTTATTAACTCATTGAGTTTGTAAATTAAAAAAGAATTTAATAAGAAATGCATATGTCTCTGGTAGTATTTTGGATATAATAGTGGAATAGTCCTAAGTTGTTATATCCGAATGTTATCAGAGACAAATTGCTATGTAAAAAAAATTAATAGACCTGAACGATATATTCATAAACGATATATTCATAATTTATGTTACCAATACACAATATAAAAGATATAATCTTTTATATTAATTTCTTCTTCTAATAATTGACAAACTCTTTAAAATAAGATAATTTCTGATAAACTAAGTTTAGACCCAATTCTTCATTTGTTTAAGCAGGTGAAGGTAGGTATAATATCTAATCTTTTTGTATTATCTAAGACTAATTTTATACACTTTTATTGACCATTGCTTAATCTAATTTTAGCATAAGAATCGATAAAGGATATTAGTATATGCAAAAGGAGGAATTAGATAATGGATGATATTAATAAGAAGCAAATTCTCCGACCTTATATGCTTGAGAATTTTGAGCAAAATGAAAGACTAGAAAAGTACTTGCATCTGGCACATAAACGTATATTTCCTAAAGGAGCAATTGTTGAAGCTCAGGGTGAAAATGCTAATTCTGTTCTTTATGTCAAGTCCGGATGCCTGGGTGTAAGCATCGGTTCAGATGATGGCTGTACCAAATTTCTTTTTCATATTAATGAAAAAACGATCGGGGCAGCAATCAATTCAAATGAAGAAAATAGCGAAGTTCAGGTTCATGCGATCAAAAAAAGTACGGTTTATTTTTTTGCGCTTGAAGATATTCTGAAAATATTTAATGAGGATAAACAGGTACTTCTGGATGTTATTCAAAACATTCTTGATAAGTCTTATTGTCTTATGGCTAAAACAAGGGATTTAAGTTATTACCGGCCGTCAAGCAGAATATTACGGTTTATATATAATCTCTGTATCTCTGAGGGGAAGCTTGTTGACAATTATTACATTATAAACACCAATCTAACGCAAAAAACGATCGGAGACATTACTGGAACTCATTATGTTTCAGTAAGTAAACTGTTTAAAATGCTAGAAGAGCAGAGAATACTCAAAAAAACAAAAGATAAAATTTACATTTACAATCTTCCAAAATTAACTTCTATGATTGATGAAGTTTTAAAGTACTGACTTTTGTTAATGGTAAAAAATATATACCAGGGCCGACTCAAAATTATACTTTTGGGTCGGCCTCTTGTTATGTGTATCGTAACACAGAAAATCCAAACATTATACTTTATATTATTAAGCGAACGACGTATGAAGTGAAGAAAGTATTTACAAGGAGGAGATATATTATGTGAAAAATTTATGGAATTGGTGAAAAATTAAAGATTGCAAAGAGAAGGTAAGGTAGAAAAGAAAGGAGACGTGTAGATAGTATGGGTGGAATTATCGCATATATTTTGGGTCTTGCTACTGTATTGCTTATTCAATTATACAAAAAGATTGTAGAGAAGAAGAGCCGCAAGTTCGGCATCTGGAACTGGGTATTATCAATATTTGTTACACTCTATGTAGATTTTTTAATATATTGGCTCTACATGGGAGTATGGGAGGGGCAGCCCAAAGCCGGAATAGTCGGATTATTCCTGATGGGTATTATTGGGGTCGTTATTGTTGCTGTTGCTCAATTATTGGTCAGCAAATCTTTTGGGAAAAATACGATTGCCAAATTAATGAAAGGAGAAAAAGCATAAAATGTCTAAAAAACTTAGCAGAAGGTCCTTTCTAAAAAGTACTGCACTGACTGGAGCTCTGACCAGTATATTGACACTTACGCCCGGAGCAAGAGAAAAGTTAATCGGAGACGGTGCTGCGAGTGCGCTGGAATACCCCAGAGTGGATAAACCGCCTTATGAGATTGAAGGTGAAGTCGGGCGATTTGATAATAGAAATAACGCTCATTCCCGCGGGTATTGGGATGAAAGCCAATCGTTTTATATGTTTGGCCCGCAAGGGATGACAGCGCTTCATGATACCGTAAAAAACATTGCTTCCGGTACACCAAAACCCGGGTTTGATCATCGCGATCTGTCATTATTTATGAGTTCCGCGCTGATGTTTAAAGTTGGTAGCTTTGCTGCTTCGCATCTGTGGGAGCCGGAACTGCCTCCGGGATTAACAAAACCATACACGACGACTCCGGAAGAAGCAGCCCAGACTGTGAAAATGGCCGCTAAGCATTTCGGCGCAAGCGTTGTGGGGACATGTAAGCTTAATAGAGATTGGCTTTATAGTCACCGGTATCACGTTGAGAATTGGAAGACGGATGCCAAAGACTTGTTTACAAAAGTGTTTGGTCTTGAAAAAGGCCTGTTGGGGCCGGTGATGACACCCGAAGAAAGAAAAAAATTACAAATGCCGAATGTAGACGATGAATTGCCTCAAGAGATGAATAACGTTATCGTCTGTGGTATTGAAATGGACTACGAGGCTTACCAGCGCACCCTTTCCTGTGTTGAAGTAGCTGAAACGTATCGGGCGTACAGCTTTGATAAATTCTTGATTATGCACTTGGCCCTCTTTATTAATTATATGGGTTATCGTGCTTGGCCATTTGGCAGTTATGGACCAGGCTTGGGAATTCCGATGGCTGTTGATGCAGGGCTGGGGGAAATGGGAAGGAATGGTCTGCTCATCAACCCAGACTTTGGACCTCGTCTGCGTATTTGCGGTGTTATCACCGACATGCCTATCCAGCCGGATAAACCTATAGATATGGGAGTGACCAAGTTCTGCGAGACTTGTGCGGTTTGCGCCGATAACTGTCCTTCCGGGTCTATTCCCAAGGATAATAATCGTACTGCCGAAGCCGTATATTCTACTACAAATTCTGGTGTCAAAAAATGGCCAATCGATGCTTGTAAATGCAAAGCGTATTGGGATGATCACAACATAAGTGCTTGTGGAAACTGTGTTCATTATTGTCCGTACAATAAACCTAGTACTGCAATGCATAAGTTAGCAGCGCATTTGGCACCAACGCTAGGATCCACGCTTGTCAAGATGGAAAAAATGTTAGGCTATTCAGAACCCAAAGATGTGGCAAGCTGGTGGGCGCAGGATCCTAATAAATTCTTTCCAAGGAAGTAAGTAGAACGATAAAAGATATGCCGGCTCTCAAGCGTGAGCCGGCATATCATTATTAGGTTCTTTATTTACTTCATTTGTCAACCCAGTTATTAGTCATACTTCTGGAGGAAGCAATTATGTTGAAACGCATGATGATAGTTGTTGCGGTTGCCATGTTGATCGGGGTTTTGGCATATTCCAACATGGCAGCAGAGGAGGATGAACTCCTCTACATGAAACAGATTTTGCCGCAAACAAGCTTTGAAGAAATAAATAACAACCCTCCAACTTTTAAGGCTGATCAAAGTGACGGTAAGGATCATTATTATGTCGTATTTGGAGAGGCCAATGGTTACGGCGGGCCATTGAAGATAGCTACAGTAATCGATCCGCTGGGGGAGATCCAACAAGTTGTGGTGGTGGAGAGTAGAGAGACCTCCAGTTTTTTGAACAAAGTCTTAAAGGCAAAATTCCTGGATCAGTTCAAGAACATAAAAGCAAATGATCCGATTGAAATGGGTGCTGACATTGATTCCGTCACCGGGGCTACAGTAAGTTCCAGGGCTATCGCCAATGCTGTACGACAGGGAAGTCATGAAGTGGCACTCAATCAACTTGGTCTAAGCATATCGGAAAAGCCGGAATCCTGGGAGTTTGGGTTAGCGGAAGCAATCGCGATCATTCTGTTTCTAGCTGTATTGGTCCTAAGCTTGGTGTGGAAAAAGTTCAAAGTACGGTATATTACCTTACTTGCTGCAGTCGTTATCTTTGGGTTCTGGCTTAAGATCCAGATATCCTTATCTTCTATCTCGGCATTATTGATGGGGTATTGGCCCCCTATACACAGTAATATGATTTGGTATGTAATCGTACTAGGTGGTTTAGGAATCGCTCTTTTTTCAGGACGCAACCTATACTGTTACTGGCTGTGTCCTTTCGGGGGGGTACAAGAATTAACAAGTATGGTAAGAGGTCGCAGCAAGTGCCGAAGGGTATCTAATCAGCTCCTGAGATTATTGCCTAAGATACTGTTGTGGTCTGGCTTACTTTTAACTTTCCTGTACCGGAACCCGGCTATTGGCAGTTATGAACCATTTGGCACGTTGTTTGGTCTTACAGGGACTTTTCTTAATTGGCTATTATTGCTTGTGATTATGACAGCGTCCATCTTTATCTATCGATTCTGGTGCGATTGCTTCTGTCCGGTAGGTGCTTTTTTGGATATTTGCGCCAAAGTCAGGCGTAGACTCGGAAAACTGGTGCACTCACCTGAGAAAGTTACCCAGCACCAAATGCCGATGAATAAAACCGAGTAGGTGTAATTAAATCAACGAGAGGGAGAAAATGAATAATAAATACAATATTGGTGATATCCTAAATCATGCTTTATGTGTTGTTACCCTTGTAATAATCAGTCTGACCTTTTGGCAGAACATAGATTCTAATTCTGCTACAGACTTGAATCCTCAGAAAATTAATATGGAATCCCAAACTCCTCAGGAGCCTGAGATTCCAGAAAATATTGATATGCATAACTTTGCAGTAGAATAAATGAGGCCAGTTTATAATTGGGATTCAACCCATGATTTGAAGTCTTTAGGGAAATAGATATTCCGATCGATGACTTTGATCATACCTTTGTTCTTTAAATCAGAGAATTGTTTCGTAACAAATTCACGCGTAGCACCAATAGATTCGGCAATTTCCTGATGAGTAAGGATGTAAGGGGCTTTATACCAATGATCATATTCCAAGTGATTGAGTGAATAAAGATTACGTAAGAATAGTAAAAAGCGCTGTCTTGGATTAAAAAACCAAAGAGATTCAAAATTTTCTACAAGTGCAATAGCGTAATTACTCAAGTAGTTCATAAAAATAAAGGCCAAGATGGGGTTAGCATTAATTTTTTCAAAGAATTGATTTTTGGTGATATAACAAATTGTGCTGTCTTCACAAGCCCTTATCTCAAGGGGAGAAGATTTTACTTCCAAAAGTACGGGAACTAAACCGTAAAGTCCTCCGGCTTGAATAATACTCACTGTTCTTTGTCTTCCATCTTTACTTAACATCATAGTCTTCAATGTTCCTTTTTCGACACACTGGATGTAGTTTATTTGTTCACCGGTATTTATGACTCTTTCTCCTTTGCTTACAGTAAAACGTTGACCATTCGTCTTCATAAAATCAAATAATTCTTTAGATGAAGGTTCCCATGGGAAAATAGAATAGTCAAACACTGCAATCACCTCCGCATACAGATTCCCCTATACCCTATCATATCATTTCTGTTTCTGGAGATATGTGAATCAAGACACACTCTGTTTTTGATTATCAGAAAAGCAAAACAAAAGAATCGTCAGAAAATAAGGGTAATTAAAGCATCTCCAAATAATATAAATATTATTTGTTATTATTTGTTATGCCAATAAAAATAATCCACAATTTGGGTAGAAACTGTTGTATAAATAATACGGTAAATAATTTTGAAAATTTAAAATATATAAATTATACCCTTAGTAAGCGCTAAGATTTATTAAATTTTAACTATGATATATTAACCTGTATAGACAGCAGAATTATCTCAGACTAAAGATGTAGAACCGAGCTAGAAGAAAACAATTTTAAGGAGGATGATTTGAAGTGGTGGATTTAAAAGTCCTGACTCAAGCGATGTCCGATTTGGACGAAGACGTGTTAAACAAGGCGATTGATGAAGCGCTAAGCAAAGACGACAATACTGCAGAAGTTCAAGAAGTTGTTAAGGCCTGTCAGCAAGGTATGACGCTCGTAGGTGAACGCTATGATTCGGGCGAGTACTTTATCGGAGACTTGGTCTTTGCCGGGGAAGTGTTGCAAAGTGTAATGGACAAGCTCAAACCGGCTTTAAGTGCAGATTCCTCAGCAAAAGGCGGAATGATTGTCCTGGCTACAGTTTTCGGAGATCTTCATGACATAGGTAAAAATATTTTCAGATCCATGGTTGAAGCCGCAAATTTTGAGGTAATCGACCTGGGGATCAATGTTCCGGTCAGCCAGATCGTGGACAAGGTTAAAGAAGTTAACCCTGATATTGTCGGCTTAAGCGGCGTACTGACCTTAGCGCTGGATAGTATGAAAGAAACAGTTGATGGACTGAACAATGCGGGCCTTAGAAATTCAGTCAAGGTGATTATCGGCGGCGTACCCGTTAATGAGAATGTATGTCAAAGCATAGGGGCGGACGCCTTTTCGACAAACGCCGCTGAAGGGGTCAAAATATGCCAAAGATGGGTGGGTTGATCGATGAGTGAAATAATGAACCTTTACCAAAAACGTGTAGAAAGAGTTTACAAAGCCATTAATCTAGAACAACCGGATCGCGTTCCGATCTCTTCCGCTCTTGGAACATGGTCTTCCTACTATGCAGGGTACACTGACTCCGAATCCAACTGGGATTTGGATAAATGCAGTAAGTCCCTTCTAAAAGTAGTTAACGACATCCCGATGGACGTCTTGCACATGTTTTACGCCAGACCCGGTGGCATGTATCAGGCTTTGGGCAGTAAATCTTTTCATTATTTGAATGAAAGCAACATTGTTCAATATTCAGATGAGAATGCGGAAGTAATGACTAGCGAAGAATATCCTGAATTCATTAAAGACCCATTTAGGTTCATGGTGGAAAAAGTTTTGCCGCGGAAATATTCGGAATTGGCAAAAGATTCACCTGCAAAGGATTTAGCACTAGCAAAAGGCGCTATGCAATTTGGTATGTATGGAGCGAAAAAGGGAGCTGCAGAGGCTAATCTAATAACCCAGTATGGAATACCTATGCTATTTGATGGTTTAGCAATAATGCCATTAGATTGGATTGCCGATTTCTTCCGGGGTATTAAAGGCGCATTTATGGATATGCGTCGTCGGCCTGAAGAATTGCTTGAGGCTGCGCAGGCACTTACTCCGTTAGTAATAAGGTTTGGAATGGGTCAGATGTTTTCAACACCACCGAAAGCAAACCCCAAAATCATCCTACTTCCTTTACATTTGCCTACTATGCTTAAAACAGCAGATTTTGATAAATTTTACTGGCCTATGTTTAAAACGATTATCGAGGCCTTCGTGGCTAATGGCGTAATTCCAATGCCATTCTATGAAGGAGATTGGTCACGATACTATGATCATCTTCAAGATCTGCCTGCCAAGAAAACACTGGGATGGTTCGAACACGGAGATCCTAAAGAGCTTAAACAAAAGCTTGGAAATACCATGTGTATACTAGGGCTTTTTCCGTTAACGTTGTTACAATATGGCACGAAGGAAGAATGTATCACTAAAGCGAAAGAATTATTGGATGATCTGGCTCCTGGCGGAGGATATATTTTCTCTACCGATAAGGAACTTCTTTCGGCAGCTGACGGCAAGGCGGAAAATATCATCGCCGTAAACAAGTTTGTCATGGAGTATGGTATTTATTAATAGGAGGTGCTTCACGGTGGAAGAACAATTGTTGATCTCTTGGAGTGATATCGTAAAAGAGCATCCGGAGCTCGCAGACAAAGATCCTGCGATGGGTATGAATTGGGATATCGGACAGGAAATGATTTTCGCCTATGTAACTTTTCTGGCGCTCTTTTAAACAAGGAGAATAAGGGAAACTAAGAAAAAATAACCGAAATAAGTTAATAGGTCAATTTCAGGCTGTTTTATTTAATGTCATAGAAGATTACTACAGTCTCGAGCCAGGAGAAAATCCTGGCTTTTTATCACTTCAAATATTGTAGCTGCGAGAACGTTGTGAGTGGAGTATCCTGCGGAGTATCTTGTATGCGTCTGCGCTGCCCGAGAAAAAAGGAAAACGCCTCAAAATAATATTGAAGCGTTAGAGATGGGACTCATATTACCTTAATTTATTTACATTAGTGTCAATAGCTCCTAGAAAGAAGGTCTATATCAGAGCATCGACTTCTGCTGGGGTAAAAATAAGCTGTTTATCCTTGACCTCAGCTGTACCATTGAGACGATAGCCTTTAGGACCACCGTCCATTGTGGCTGCAACAACCCATATGTTTTTGTCAGCTGCTAAATTCTGTTGTGTTACGTCCATTTTGTAAATGCCGAAGACTACTGTGTCACCGACAACTTCGCCTTTGCCAACAATAATTGGGTGAGGAATGCCATCTGCACCCAGTGTGACAAGAGAGAGAAAGGCCGAACCCTCAATGACTGCTTTGACCCCTTCATTAATAACCATCTCGCCATCTCCTTAGTATTTTTTTGATAGTCTTTACTTTAGTTTTGCTACCTAGTACAATATTACCACCTGGATTTTATTTTTCAAGTACGCAGAAAATGATGAGTAGGTAAGGAAAAACTGACTATGAAAAACGATCAAAACAACAGCGCATGCAGAGATAACTGCCCATGTATGGAGGATTGTCCATTGGGAAGCGCACTAAGGTTAATAGGCGGAAAATGGAAAGTGCCTATTTTATGCGCGCTTAATCAAGACGGGATAACAAGGTATAATGAACTGAAACGTAAGATTAGAGGCATAACAAATACCATGTTAGCGAGCTCATTGAAGGAATTGGAAGAAGACGGTCTTATCTGCCGTAAACAATATATGGAGATGCCGGTGAGGGTTGAATATGCATTGACGGACCTTTGCAGTGACCTGATGCCGATTCTAAAACAACTCGCACATTGGGGAATTCAGGTTCAAGAGTCTGAATACACATTGAACAAAAACTAAGAAATGCCCCGATAATATATGTTGTATAAAATAATAAGGCGAATATTTTGGGGAGCATTAGTCTGAAATAGTCTATTGCTCCTTTGTTTGCATTATACAAAAATACTTAGGGTTGTCAGAATGGGGCTTATCCTAAAGGAATACATCATTTGATCAAAGCTAGTTTTACTTTTACTTTTCTGAATATTCAGAAAAGTATTTGTTTAACATACACAAAAAGTTGACTGCTATACACTGAATACGAGCGCTCGTGTTTAAGATATGATCTGTATTTTAAAGTAAAGGAGGAAAGGTATAGACTCACAAGTCTAAAAAAACCAGAACTTCATAGCGCAAATGTTTAGCATCTAAGGGACTTTTAACATTATCTTTTTTATTTTCACAAATTGGAATGGAGTGAACAGGATGGAAAATAATCAGTTAGAAAATGGCTCGGTAGTAGACAAGATTAAATCCGTTCAAATCAGCAGACGTTCTTTATTTAAATTTGCCGGACTTGCTGGAGGTGTAGCGGCACTCGGGGGAATTGCTGCCAGCAGCTTTGGTGATGCAAAGTCCATTGATACGATGATGGGATGGGAATCAGAACAAGGGGAAGTATATTTTAATCGTGAGCCATTTAGAGTAGATAAGCCTGGTTATGAGATTAAAGGACCAGTCAATCGTGTGGACCAAGACGTTGATTCACCAACCTTTCGTCGTCTGTACTATCAGGAAGATGCTTTATTAAGCAACAAAGGCGAAGAAAATTTAATGCCCAGATTGAAGGAATATTACGCAAAGCATCCTGATAAACTGGAAAGCGATAGAGCATGGTTCACCAAACTTCTTCCGAACCTCGCTGAAGAAGAGAAAAAAATGAATAAGGATATGTGGGGGATTGCAACTGCATGGAACAAGGCTTGGACCAGCATGCTTGCTCCCTTAGTAGGGGACCCAAAAGAGTGGGACTTTAAGGGTGTAATCAAAGAACCATTAAAAGTTAAGGATCCAAAAGAAACAAGCAAACTCATTAAAAAAATGGCGGGCCTCTTTGGTGGGACTTTAGTGGGTATTACGAAAGTCAATCCGAGGTGGATCTTAGGCTGGGGTGGTGGCGTGGACCCCAGGATGCTTCCAATTTTAGCTGCGGTAGGAATCGATCCAATAACGCCAAGAGGGGTAAGAGGTGGTCCCATAGACATCCCGGATTGGTGGCAATATGCAATTGTCATTGCTGTACCCCATGAACCTAATTTGATAGAAGCAACACCGCTTTTTTACAGTCCATTTGAGGCATATACGCGGTCAGGCCTTGCTGCTGCAAGACTTACGAATTTCATCAAAGCTTTGGGCTATCCTGCCAGATATAACGGAAACCCAATTATAGGGTGGGATGAACTTTTACCCACACCGTTAGCAATTGATGCCGGATTAGGTGAGATGGGAAGGCCCGGCATATTGGTTACACCTGAATTTGGACCCTCGGTAAAATTGGCTGTTGTACTGACCAATCTTCCTATGGAGCCGGATCGGCCAATCAACATGGGATTAAAGGATTTCTGCGACAAGTGTGGTATTTGCGCGGAAAAATGTCCTGGTGGCTCTATTCCAAGCGGACAACCCGAACTGCAGGACGATGGCGTGGTACGTTGGATGTCAGACAGAGAAAAATGTCAGAACTATTATGCTTCTGTTCCCGTCAGACATATGTGTGGTGTTTGTTATTCTGTGTGTCCGTGGCGCAGATTTGACAATGCGTTGCATAAGTATAGCCGTGAATTGGCTGTAAGAGATCGAACCGGAATAGCACATCAAATCATGCTATGGGGGCAAAAGAGCTTTTATCCGAGTCCGTCAAAGGACGATTATAATGCTCCGACGTGGGCGACTTATAAAGACGTGCCTTGGTGGATGAGAACGGATATGTTCTTTGACGGAATACCGGAAGGCATCTTTAAGAAATAGGAGGGATAGCGGATGAGCCTTTATTCGTTCATTGCAGGAATGGGAACAGCAGTAGCTGTGTATTGGTTGTATTCATGGTCGAAGCAACGTGGTCAAAGCTTAAATTGGTGGAAATGGTTAGTCGTTTGTGCGTGGGTTTTATTACTCTTTTTAACGGATATATTTATTTTCACTAGTCTCGGTGAAAATGAGTCTCGTGCGGCTTTAATGGGCGGAGTCTTTTTGACTGCAATCACTGTAATTTCAGGAGTCGGGATCTGGCGTTGGTTTTTTACTGTACCGAAAGCAAAAATAATTGATAATGCATCTAAAATGTAATTATTTTTGTTCTCAGTTTTAAGGTAAGGCTGAATGGTTTGCTGCCCAGAGAGAAAACAAAAATATAATCGCTGGGCAGTCAAACCGTTTGTCGTAAAAGCGTGGTTAGCAGTTTAAGAAAATTTGAGGGACACTCTTGTAGCCGGATCCAACAAGACTTGGAACTATATGCACTATGTTTCAATTAAGGCGGGAAGTGCTGAGAAAGGCACGTAGTGCGGATATAATAAACGATGGTATACCGGGAGATGTGTAATTTGTCTAAAGCTCATTTAAAAAAACTGTTCTTATTTATGTTTTATGGATCTTTAATGATCGCATTATTGTTTAGTTTTAAGGGCAGACAGATGGATGTCCAGCAATTCTTACCCTCAATGCTGAGCAATGCTCAGGAGTTTGAAGTAATTGAAACTCATCCTCTGACCTATGCAGGCTATAAGAATATCAACGGTCAGGATACGCTGCAGGGATACGTAGTTTTTGGCCAAGGAAGCGGCTATGGCGGTCCTGTATCTGTTTTAACGGCTACAGACCCCAACGGTAACATTTTAAAAGTTCGGGTTGTAGGGTATGCTACGGAAACACCATCCTATATTCAATCAGTTTTGAGAGGGGATTTTCTGAAGCAATTTATAGGTAAACCTGTAGATGAACCGCTGGAAATTGGACGGGATATCGACAAGGTGACCAGTGCTACGCTATCATCAAGAGGAATTACCGATGCAGTCCGCCAGGCTAGTCATGGGCTGGGTAGAAACCAATTTGCCTTGAATATTTCTGAGCCTTCGGAGAATATTAATTTGGGGATTAAAGAAATAGGTTTGGCTTTATTAATATTTGCAACGATTATAGGAGTGCGTTTGAAAATCAATAAGCTGCGCTGGGTAGTTATTATATGCAGTATATTTTTTACAGGTTTCTGGTTTAACTGCTCAATTTCACTTGCAAACATTGCCAGCGGATTAATGGGATTCTTCCCAGCTTTTAAACAAAATCTTTTTTGGTATATTTTGATCGTCGGGATTCCATTAATTATTTTCTTAAACGGGAAGAATCTATACTGTTATTGGTTATGTCCTTTTGGAGGAATTCAGGAAATACTGGCAAAAATCGGAGGCGGAAAACTAAAATGTAATCATAATATAGGAACATGGCTGCAAAAAATTAAATACATGTTAGTTTGGATCGTGCTGATTTTAAGCTTTTTCTTTAAATCACCGAGTGTAGGTGGCAGTTATGAGCCCTTTGGAGTCCTGTTCGGATTTCAGGGTGTGAGTGTGCAATGGATACTGCTCAGCATTATCCTGGTTGTATCGCTGTTTATCAGAAGATTTTGGTGTTTATACTTTTGTCCGGTCGGGGTGATCAATGAAATCATCATTAAAGCAAGACGGTTCGTAAATTCCCTTTTCCAAAAGAAACAGGAACAAGGTATTCTAACGAATAAAGGAAGGACACTATGAGGAACCTTGGCTCTAAGGAAGTATTTTTCTGTACTTTGACAGCGACAATCTTATTTTTAGTTATGGTCTTACTATTTAGCAACATAAAACAACTTTTATAACTATTCATCAGCGTTGAATTAAATAACGCAAAAAAAGCATGTTCATTATCTGCATACAGTATCCACGAAGAAAAAATAATAAATAATTAAATGAGGGTAGTTCTGTCTGCCTATATCTCTAATTATCAGGAGATTTAGGTAGACAAGGAAACAACATAATTACATTTTCACATATTAATTAGTCTAAGTATAAGGCTAAGTACAAGGGAGTGTAATCATGAGTGATAATGATCTACCGTGGCTGAAACACACAAAATTATTCCGGTCGCCAATAGATGGATGGAAGAAAGTTTTTGCGCATAGAGAAAGATTGTTATATCCCAAAGGAAGCATTATTATTAAACAAGGCATCACTATTGAGAAACTATTATATATTTTTACAGGGACGGTTGAATATTCGAAAGTTGACGAAGAAGGCAATGAGGTTCTCATTGATGTATTGGGTGCAAATAATTTATTTATGATTGCTCCATTGTTTACCGGTATTCCCCCTCTCGGTTCATTTACGGCTGTAGAAGACACAGTAGCAGCTGCAATTTCAATTCAGGAAATGAAAAGTTTGATGAAGTCTGATTTTACGCTTACTGAAGAGTTGCTCTACGACCTTTCAATGAAAAGTAATAACCACATAAGTCGGCTGCAAAAACATTACACTTACAAAGTAGACCATAGAATTATCGAAACTTTGTGTGCACTTGCAGATCAACAAGGGATGCAACTGTTTATCAATCAACAAGATTTGGCTGAACTTGCAGATACAACAAGAGTAACGGTGTCAAAATTATTTCGCGACTTAAAATCTGAGAACATTATACGGCCAATATATGGAGGGATCATTATACAGGATTATAGCCGCCTAAAAAACTGGCAGAAACATATTTAAAGATCTACAATTTAGACTAAATGAATTTATTATTGATGAAGAAATGATATTTTAGGAGGTTATTAAATGCCAACTTATGACTTTATTTGCGAAAAGTGTGGTCACAAGTTTTCAATTTTTTGTAGTGTAAGTTCAAGAGACAAACAAATATGTCCGCAGTGCACTGATGATAATATAACTCAGCGGTTTACAACGGTTAATGCCTATGGAGTCAAAGGTGGTAAAGCCTGTTCATCTGGGAAATGCGGTTCTGGCTGCAAATGTTAAAATCTGCACCATCTTTTCTCTTGACTTTTCTCCAATTTCATTTAGAATAATACGTAATAATCATATATTCTTTTTGGTGTCTCTTATGGAGAAGAATAGGGAATCAGGTGCAAATCCTGGACGGACCCACCGCTGTAAATAGTTGTGATGACTGTACAATGCCACTGAGAAATTGGGAAGGCACAGAAGTCGGTTAAAACTATGAGTCAGAAGACCTGCCAATAAAGATACGTAATGAAGCGACGGTAAAGTTTCAGTTTGAGGGATTAGAGTCCCTCAAACTGAAACTTTTTTATTAATGCTTCAGCAAGTTCAAAACGTAGACGTTTTGAACACAAAACCACCCGTTACACGGGTGGAGACAAAGAATTATAAAAAAGAAATTCACCTTCCGCTATAATGATGAATGTTCAAGCCATCAAAAAGCAAAAGGAAGGGGAATTTCTATGGATAAAAGTTTAGCACACACAAAATGGATGTGTAAATACCACATAGTATTTACACCAAAGTATAGGAGGCAGGTAATATATAAGCAGATCAAGTCAGATATAACGCAGATAATAAAGGAGCTTTGTAAATATAAAGGTGTAGAGATAATCGAAGGGCATGCAATGCCCGATCATATCCACCTGCTTGTATCAATTCCGCCGAAGATGAGCGTATCAAGTTTCATGGGGTATTTGAAGGGAAAAAGCGCAATGATGATATTTGATCGGCATGCCAATTTGAAATATAAGTTTGGCAATCGCCATTTCTGGGCAACCGGGTACTATGTCAGTACTGTGGGACTAAATGAAGCGACCATAGCAAAATATGTAAGAGAACAGGAACTGCATGATCAGATAAATGATAAGGTAAGTGTCAAAGAGTTAGAAGACCCCTTCAGGGGTTAGCCAGGTAATAAATGCTGAATGGCTTGAACGAAGTGCAAGCCAGCACTTTTAGGTGCAGGCTTGCAATAAGCCCTTATAGGGCTAGAGCATGCCACCCGTTTTACGGGTGGTCATGACTTTGTATTTATTGCATTTAATATGGAGGTTTTCATCCTATGGAACCTGTGGTACAGCTTAAAATAGAAGCTCTTACTTTTCCACCGGAAACAAAAAAAGTATTAAAAGATATCGACTTAACCATTAATAAAGGAGATTTCATTGCCATTACAGGGGAAGCTGCATCGGGCAAATCGATGTTGCTCCATAGCATCACCGGAGCAGCGCCTCAATTTTTCAATGGACAGTTAAACGGCACCATTAAGGTGATGGGGAAAAACATTAATGAAATCCCCTTAGCAAAAATGTGCGATCACATCGGCTATATGATGCAGGAGCCGCAAAATCAGATTGTCAGTATCACGGTAGAAGAAGAAGTTGCTTTCGGTATTGCCAATATGGAACTTCCTTGGGAGGAAATTAAGCATAGAGTCAAAAAAACTTTACAATTCGTTGGACTGGAGGGTTTTGAACAAAGAAATACGGATGGACTGTCCGGCGGCCAAGCCCAAAGAGTGGTATTGGCAAGTGTTCTAGCGATGGAAACTCCCATTCTTGTTTTAGATCAGCCCACCGCAGAATTAGACGGAAAGGGAAAACAAGACCTCTATTCTCATATCGCTTATTTAAACAGAGAAAAAGGAGTTACCGTGATTATGGTGATGGACCGGGCCTGCGATATTCTCCCTTATACCAATCGTATTCTTATCATGGCTGAAGGAGCCATTCAAGAAGAATGCAGCCCTGATGACTATCTAGAACGGTTAAATAAAAAAATCAGCCCAGCAAAAAATATTACAGCAACAGATGAAACAATAATTGAAGTGAAGGATCTAACCTTTACCTATAAAGGGGATTTTAAGGGATGTGAAAAAATTGATTTGGCGATTAATCACGGTGATTTTATTGGGTTGATTGGACTCAATGGTTCAGGGAAAACGACGCTCTTAAAGTTAATAGAAGGTTTGCTTGTCCCGGATGCGGGTGCGATTCAAATATTTGGCAAACCCCTAACCAAAAGAAATTTAGCAACCATACGCAGTCAAATAGGTTTTCTGTTTCAAAACCCTGATCTTCAAATCTTTGCAAACACAGTAAAAGACGAGGTAGCATTTATTTTAAGAAAAAGAAAACTGCCGGAAGGGGAAATTGAAGAGAAGGTAAATGGAATTCTAGCTGAAGTCGGGCTGTTAGCATACGCCGATATCCATCCTCACAGGCTCAGCCGCTGCCAGCGTCAGAAACTGGCAATTGCCTCTGTTTTAGTAGGAGATCCTGAGATTATCATAGCTGATGAACCGACCTCAGGCTTAGATGAAGAACAAAGTGCCCTGATTATGGAGCTGCTTTCTGCATTTCAGCAACAAGGTAAAACGGTTATTCTCGTTACCCATGACCTGGGTTTGGCAAAACAATATACCAATCGTATTGTGGCGATGCATAAGCACCGTCTGGTATTGGATATTCCGACCCAAGAAATTGGTTCTTTTGAAAAAACATTGAAGGACATCGGGTTAGATTTTCAGAAGGAGGGCATTGCTAATGGCCTTCATTGAAAAAATTGATCCGCGCACGAAATTGGTATGGTGTTTAACACTGATCCTTACAGCTTTACTTTCGCAGAATCTGATCCAGGAAATTGGGATGATTGCATTGGTAATGATTACGGATTGTATTTTTTCTAACCATTTAAAAAAATATAAAATACTAGTACCTGTAATGCTTTTAGTTGCCTCGCAAATTATTGTCATACAGCTTTTGTTCTGCCGGGATGGAGAACTTCTTTGGCAGTGGGGAATCGTATCTGTTTATACTGGCGCTATTCCGGCTGCTGCTTTAGGTATTTCCCGCACTGCTGCCGTGACCTTTGCTGCTGTTCAGTTTATGACCTGGACTTCTGCCACAGATGCTGCTTTAATGCTCATATCATGGCATGTTCCTTATCGCTATGCCATGTTGGTCGTTATGACAAAGCGGTTTTTCCCTCTGATGCAAAAGGAATATCTGGCAATTTCAGAGAGTCAATCTGTTCGGGGTTATCCCTCTGAAGGGATTAAAAATAGAATAAAAAATCTTCCGTTAACGTTTATGCCGTTGCTATATCGTACAGTCCGGCATACTTCAGATATTGCTCTTTCGATGGAATTAAAAGGCTATGGCCGAAGCAAGCAGCGAACTTTTAGCAAACAATTGCATTTAAAAAGCTGGGAAATGATCAACATGATGGTTCTTGTCTTATTTTTCATTACAGTTAACTTAGTACCTTGATAACTCCAAAACACATGTAAACAATTTAACGAGAGGGAACAAGTAGATTTAGGGTTGACCTGGTACTAAAATATAAAAAATATTTTATTTTAGGAGGACATTATGAACAACAAATTTTTCAGAACCGACACCAAAGCACTCGTAGGATCCATTCTTTTAGGTATTGTCTTTGTCATAGCCTGTCAAGCTACAGGATTTATTGACAATCTTCTTCCCACAGGCAAAGCAGGCATGTACTTAATTAACGGTACGGTCTGGGCTTCCTTTACGGCACTCATCGTCCTGCTTTATAAACAGCCTGCCGGAATGATTGCAGGGGAAGTCGAAGCATTAATTTCCATGTGGTACAGCCCGCTGTGGATTGCTTTTATCTTCGCGAATGCCATCGGGTCACTTGCCGTATCATTCGTCGCAGCCAAGTGCTCCATGGAAAAATGGTGGCACCACATTCTCGCCCAATTTCTCTGCAATGTTTTAGGGAATGCTGTTGTTTGTATTGGATTAATCAATATTTACCAGTTACCCATCAAGGTTGCCGTAATTGAAGCATTGATTACCATCGCTATCTGTTGGCCTCTTTCCACGGTGATCACAAAATTAATATATGATAGCATCAAAAAATCAGGTTTAGTCAGATAAGAAAAATTTGAGTTAGACAATGCAATTAAGAAAAGAGGTTAGGATATGAGCCAGGACTTGAGAGATTTTCTGAAGCGGCTGGAGCGAGAGGGTGAAGTGAAGCATGTCACAGAAGAAGTTAAAAGAGCGTATGAAATCAGTACCCTCATTATGGAACTGGAAAAAGAGCACCGTTATCCCGTCATGGTTTTCGATAAGGTAGAGAACAGTGCGTTTCCTGTGGTGACCAGTATCTTAAGCACCAGAGAACGGTTTGGCAAAGGACTGGGTGTCGAAGCGTCTAAAGTTTCTGAAACCTATGCCGAACGTATCAAAAAACGGATCGAAGAGGTCAAAGTTATTAAGAACCCTCCTTTTGCCGAACATTGTATCACTGGCGATGACATCGATCTCTATAAGCTTCCAATCCCAATTCATTTTCCGATTGACGCCGGGCCCTATGTAACCTCTGGACTGTGTGTTGCCAAAGACCCTGTAAGCGGTGTGGAAACCTTAGGTTTCCACCGCATGCAGTTAAAAAACAAGAATACCTTAGGGATTTCACTCCATTCCCGTCAAAGACTCTGGGAATATTTTCGAAGAAGCGAAGAAAAAGGGCAAAGCTTGGAAGCCGCCATCGTGATTGGCGTTCATCCCAATATTGCCCTGGGATCTATGGCCCTTGTCCCGTATGACCAGGGCAAATATGGGGCAATTGCAGGGCTTTTTGGTGAGCCTTTGGAAGTTGCGCCCTGCGCTACTGTGAATTTACAGGTTCCGGCCTATGCGGAAATTGTCCTGGAAGGTGAAATACTGGCTGATGTGCGGGAAAAGGAAGGTCCTTTCGCTGAGTTTACGAATTACGCCTGCTATCGAAGTACGGAAAATGTCTTCAAAGTCAAAGCCATCCGCTACCGCCAAAATGCTTTTTATCATGACTTGACACCTGGGATGAGCAGTGAACATATCACGGTTGTAGCCATACAGAGAGAGGGCGACGTCATAAATGCGTTGCATCAGACTTTGCCGAATATCAAAGCAGTTCATGCACCTTTTTCCGCCTGCGGATTATTTCATTGCTATATTTCTATGAAAAAAATTGCCGAAGGGCAGCCTATGCAAGCCATTTACGCCGCTTTTGCTGTCGACCACAATATCAAGATGGTTGTTGTGGTGGATGAAGATGTTAATGTCTTTAACGAAGAGGAAGTCCTATGGGCACTTGCCACAAGATTACAGGCGGACAAAGGGGTTTCCATTTTACCGCAGCACCTGGGAATGGGTGTGACCCTTGACCCCTCAACGGATGAATTAAGCCGTACGTCCAAAATGGGGATTGATGCCACAAAGCCCTTAAGCGGTTTCGCCCCTAAAATCCAATTGGACGATGAAGTAAGAGAAGCAGTGCAACGGCTTCTTAAATATGCCAAATAAGGGTTGTGTGTTCTAAATATACCGATTAAGGGATGAGCGTATGATTAAAATTGCCATTGATACGGGAGGTACTTTCACCGACTATACCGCCGTAGGGACGTTTCAAAACAGTGAAACCAAAACGATCTTTGTAAAAAATCCTACCAATCATAAGAATCCTGCCCAGGGGATGATCGCTGGCTTGAAAAAATTAGCAGCCGCCTGGCATACGGATTTAGAACCACTCCTTGCGGAAACGGAACAAATTATTCACGGCACCACCTTAGCCCTGAATGCCCTCTTAGAAAAAAAAGGTGCGGTTACTGCGCTTTTCACCACGGAGGGATTCCGTGACGCGCTGGAAATACGCCGTTCCCAATTGGAAAATCAATGGGATCTAACAGCGGAAATGCCGGAATTATTGGTCCCCCGCAGACTGCGGTTAGGAATAACGCAGAGAATGGACTATAAAGGCGATACCATCAAAGAATTGGATGAAAACACTGTAAGATCTGCTTGCCGGAAATGTAAAGAATACGGTGTGCAAAGCATTGCTGTCTGCTATCTTTTTTCATTTCTGAATCCGGAACATGAAAAAAGGACGGCTGAAATCATTCAAGAAGAACTTCCCGATGTATTCGTATCCCTGTCTTCGGAAGTAGCGCCAAAAATCAGGGAATATGAAAGAACTTCTACCACCGTACTTAATGCTTGTCTGACACCGGTTCTAACAAATTATCTCAAAATCATAAAAAAAGAACTTGGGCAATATGGTTGGGATAAACCCATTAATATGATGATGAACAGCGGCGGTTTAAGCGATACGGATGCCATGGCACATTTCGCCGTTAAAACCCTTCTTTCAGGACCGGCCGGGGGTGCCTGTGGTAACGAAGCCATGGGAAAAATGATGAAAAATCCCTATACTGTGTTGGCGGATATGGGTGGAACCAGCTTTGATGTTCATGTGGCGGGCAACGAAAATCGGCTTATTCCCCAATCTGAAATAGCAGGATACCCCCTAGCGATTCCGACCATTGACATCACTTCCATTGGTGCCGGTGGCGGCAGTATTGCCCAGGTGGATGAAAGCGGAAGAATTCTGGTGGGTCCGGACTCTGCCGGATCAGTTCCAGGTCCCGCTTGCTATGGTTTAGGAGGAACGGAACCAACCGTTACAGATGCTTTGGTTGTTCTCGGTTTGATTGATGAAGAAAACTTCCTGGGCGGCAGCATGCGCTTAAATAAAATACTGGCTGAAAAAGCGATTGACGATAAAGTTGCTAAAGCGTTAAATGTCCCGGTGACGGAAGGAGCGACGATCATCTACCGTATTGCGACAGAGATGATGGCGGATGCTGTCTGCCTTGTCACGGTACAAGAAGGCAATGACCCCAGAAAATACAGGTTGATAAGTGCGGGAGGAGCATTCCCTCTGTTTGCAGCCAATATGATGGACACTCTCCATATGAACGAAGTTTTGTTTCCCGTTACCGGACCGGTATTCTGTGCCTGGGGCATGTTAGGAGCATCTCGCCGCAGCGATTTCATCAGAAGTTTCTTTATGGAAAGGGGACAATGGAATCCCGCAAAAATCAATGCTGTGATTAAGGATATGAAAGAACAAGGAAAAGCAGAGCTCATCCATTTAGGTGTACCGGAAAATGAGCAGGATTTCCGCCTTACCCTTGAAATGCGCTATATCGGACAGCACCATGAAATATCGGTACCCTGGCAAGGAATTTTTACGCGTGAGAGCAGGGATGCTTTAGACATAGCCTTCAATCATACCCACGAAAGCATCTATGAATATGCCGAAAGAGACAGGGAATGGGAAATCATCAATATCCATCTGGCTTGTATGGAAACAGAAAAGGAAAACACGCTCTTTCCGTTTGCTGAAAATAAACTTCCCTTAACGGAAAGAACAGTGGCAGGAGAACCGTTCGGACAAGCAGGTGAAATTTCTGTCCCCGTTTATCACGCCGGTGATTTCATTGGTGATGGTACAAAAAATATCACCGGTCCTGCTTTGATTGATTTTGAATATACCACGGTTTTAATTCCCACCGGATTTGTGGGCAAAGCAGTCAAAAATGGTGTTCTGACATTAACAAAAGAAGGTACGCAAGTATGACAAGGACAAATACGGAAGAACTTATTAATCGCACCGTCATCGCCAATCGTCTCGACAGTATCACCAAAGAAATGGGGCTTGCTTTGGAGCATTCCGCCCATTCCCCCATTTTCGCAGAAGCCTGCGACTTTGCCTGCTGCATCTGTGACAAAGACGGCGAGCTGGTTTCTCAGTTAAGCGGTATTCCGATTCTGGCAACGGCAGGTTCCTTCAGCGTCCAATCTGTTTTAAGAAAATATAAGGATAACATCAAAAACGGGGATGTTTTTATCATCAACGACCCCTATGACGGTGGGAATCACCTGCCGGACATTGGGATTATTACGCCTGTTTTTTTTAAGGAAAGCTTGATGTTCTTCTGTGTCAGCCGCGCTCATCACGGGGATATCGGCGGATCTACCGCCGGGAGCTATAATCCCAAAGCGACCGAGATATTCCAGGAAGGAATCCGTATTCCCCCCACAAAATTGATGTGCAAAAATGAATTCATTTCTGAAGTTTTAGACATGATCCTCATTAATACCAGGAATCCGAACATGCTGAAAAGCGACCTTCTAGCTCAAATCGGCGCCAATAAAGTTGCAGCCAAACGCATTATGGAGATGGTGGAAGCTTATACGCCCGCTGTCGTGAACAAAGCCATTGCTGAAACCTTGGAACAAACTGAAATGCTGACGAGGAAGCGGATCAGAGAGGTGCCCGATGGCATTTACCGGGCGACCGAATATATCGATGATGATGGTTATCAAGAAGAACCCGTCAAAATTGAAATTGCCGTGAAGGTAGAAGGAGACCGTCTCTTGGTCGATTTCGAAGGTACAGATAAGCAGGTTAAAGGTTTTATCAATACCTCTGTTGTCACAGCGACGACGGCTTCGGGCATCGCGGTTCTTTGGTTTTTAGGCTCTGATATTCCAAGAAACGGCGGCGCATTCCGCTGCATCGATGTCCATTTGCCCAAAGGTTCTTTGGTAAATCCCTATGAACCGGCGCCTGTAACGCTTTGCACCTTAACCCCGGCCAGCGAGATTATCGGCACTATTTTTCAAGCCTTGGGTCAAGCAGTCCCCGGTATGGTTCCTGCAGGATATGCGCGCTATGCAGGACCTTCCTATTACGGTAAGGATCCCAGAAATGACCGCTATTATGTGGGATTTTCTTTCTGTTCGACCGGGAGCGGCGGCGCCATGAAAGGAAGTGACGGGAAATCCTATATGTCTGCCATGTCCAATTTCGGAGGGGTTAGAACGCCTAATATTGAATCCAACGAAATCCAATATCCCCACATCACACGTTATCATGAAATGGAAACGGATACTGCAGGCGCCGGCGAATACCGGGGTGGCGCGGGGATGCGGTACGCGTTTGAACTATACGATGAAGGCAGCCATATCGTGAATTTTGGTGATGGGATGAAATTTGCACCGTATGGTTTAAACGGAGGACACGAAGGGAGCTTAAATAAAGGTGTTTTTCTTCATACGGGAAAACCGGTTATCATGGAGAGTAAAGAAGCTCCTAGACGTGTTGCCAAAGGCGATCAGGTCATTCTGAACTCCAGCGGTGGCGGCGGGTGGGGTAATCCCTTCGACCGCCCTGCCGAAAAAGTATACGACGATGTCTTGGATGAGATCATCACAATCAAAACGGCCGTAAATATTTATGGTGTTGTTATCACAGAAGAAGGAATTGATTACGATAAAACGAATCGATTGAGAAACGGTAAAAAATTGTGTAAGAATTAATGTGTAATCAAAATACGGTTATAGAGAATTAGGTAATACAGAATACGGTAATAAAGAATGACGAATGGAATAAGGAATGAAAAAAATGAAAATTCTTTTAGCCATGACAGGGGCAACCGGGGTGATCTACGGTGTACGTTTATTGGAGGTTCTGAAAGAAACAGAACATCGCGTTTCGCTGATCATGAGCGGGTGGGCTAAAGAAACACTCTCGCTTGAAACAGACTATTCGGTAGATTACGTTCAGTCTTTAGCAGATACCGTATACGACAATAATGACTTGGCCGCGGCTGTTGCCAGCGGTTCTTACGGGATAGACGCAACCATTGTCGCACCTTGCAGCATGAAAACGCTGTCGGCAATTGCCAACGGTTATAGTGATAACCTCATTGTGCGCGCTTCCGACGTGGCCTTAAAAGAGCGTCGTCCTCTCTTGTTGATGGTAAGAGAGACACCGCTCTCTTCCATTCATCTGAAAAATATGACGACCGTAACGGAAGCAGGCGGAATACTCATCCCCCCCATGCCTGCCTTCTACCACCGGCCCAAAACCATTGACGATATTGTGAATCAAAGTGTTGGCAAGGTGTTGGATTTGCTGAAAATTCCGCACAATCTCTTTGAAAGATGGAGAAGTGACCAATGAACATAGATATCGGACAAGACAAGCTCGCCCTGTCCTACGACATAACGATAATTGGACACGACATTGTAATTATCGTTACCGGAGGGAAACAGCATATCGGCAGCATAGCGGTCGGAAACTGCGGTACGGTTACAAAGTATACCGTAGAAGGCCACCGTGATGACGCCCTGGCCGAACCTCTGGCACAGGATATTTCCAAGCTTTTTAACTGTGTTTGCTTGGTGTCTGCAGGATTTCATCAAGATAATATGAACAAAGAAGAAATTAAAATTGTGTTGCTAAATCATCAGCAAGGAATCCAAAAAGTGATTGCGTATTTGAAAGAAAACTATGCGATGAGAACTGATAGCAAAACAAATTAAAGGATGATACCGGCATGAACAAAATTGATTATCAAAACAATGACTATGACTTTTTATTGCAAGTCAAAGCGGAACAGCAAGCAGCAGCGATTCTTCAGAAGGCGATAGCATGTGATATTTTCACCGCGATTGAAGAAGGAAAATCTTTCGGTGATCTGGCCAATTGCCTTCATCTCGATGAGAAAGGAACGTTTCTTTTCCTCGACGTTTTAGACAAAATGGGTCTAATCATTAGGAAAGAAGGCTATCTATGCAATGCTCCCGTCAGCGCAAAATATCTTACGGCAACAAGTCCTTTTTTTAGCCTGGAAGCTTTAAAAAGCGGTAAAATCGGTGGTATCTTTATTGCGGAAAAACTTTTGCCCATGTTAGCATCTTTTAGGGGAAATGTCCTGTTTGAGGGGTCTTCTGCTGACGTTTTTTCTCCGTCAATTCAAAAGTTTATGTTGGAGCAATGTAAAGAAATTTCTTTTGATGATCAATCGCCTTATGAGCTGATTATCACAGGCGAAAATTACGAGAAACACGCGGAAAGCATTATCCCCAACGGAATTATTGGTGTCATGGGGGCCTTTTCCGGGGAATACTCTTTAAACACTGCGATGAACTTATATCATAATTACCTTAATGAGAATGACCTTCAACAAAAAGACAGCTCTATGTTTTCGGTAAACATCCTTTCAGAGAAAGATGTGGCTGCATTTTTTGCGAAAAAGCACATGCATCAGACGCCTTTATTACCCCTCACCCGTGATATTTCGGTGATTTTTGCATCCAAGAATAGGCATAAATTAGAAGAGCTGGACATAACAAAAGAAGCGCAAATTTACGCAAGATTAAAAAGACTGCCCATTCAGTCCATCACGATGATCAATCCTCAGGATGTGGTTACGGCCCACTGGGCAAAAGATCATTGCCGCTACGGATGCTCCAGCTATGGGGAAAAGTGCTGTCCGCCAAATAGCCCCTCCTATGAGGAAACGAGGGTGAAATTAAACGGCTATACCAAAGCTTTTCTGATTGAAGGCCAACCGCCGACAAGGGATTTTCAAAAACTGATGCTGAATGCGGAAAAAATGGTTTTTAAACAAGGTTTTTATAAAGCGTTCTCTTTTTGGGCAGGACCATGCCATATTTGCAGCGAGTGCAAACCGCCAGCACCGCCCAAGAAGTGTACAGTGACCCGTCCCTCTATGGAAAGCGCCGGCATTGATGTTTTTGCTACCGTTTCTAAGCAAGGCTTTACAATGCGAACCTTAAAAGATAAACAGGAATTCGTTAAATACTTTGGGTTGTTGCTTCTGGAGTAATGAATACACAAACAGTTTATCGTTGCTATAATCATTGTTCTCTCCAAACAGAATGGTTTTGTGATTTTGAGAAATAATAATGGAAATCACAAACCTGAATATGGAGAATACAAGATGAAGAAAAAACATAGGGGATTATCTGTTTGGCAGCTTACAATGATGGCTTTGGGAACGGTAATCGGGGGTTCCTTTTTTCTGGGCTCATCGGTAGCTATTAATGCTGCAGGACCTTCAATTATCGTTTCTTTTATTCTTGGCGGAGTCATCGTTTATTTTATCCTTTTTGCCTTGTCTGAAATGACGGTTGCGAACCCTGATGTCGGTTCCTTTCGTACTTTTGCAGCCCAAACCTTTGGCAAAGGAACCGGTTTTGTAGTTGGCTGGGTATACTGGGCTGGGATGGTTTTGGCTATGTCCAGTGAGGCCACTGCTGTATCGATCCTGATGCGCGAATGGGTTCCCAATAGTTCCATAGCCGGATTGGGAAGCTTAATTATTGTAAGTGTCACGCTGCTAAATTTATTGGGAGCTGATAAATTAAGTAAGCTTGAGAGTGGTCTGGCTGCCGTTAAACTATTAGCCCTGGCTTCGTTTATTATCATCGCCTTACTTTTAATCATGGGATTATTTCCGACTGTTTCCCAAATAGGCGCCGGAGAATTAGTCAGGGAACCTTTGATGCCGGCGGGAATAAAAGGGATAGCAGGGAGTATGCTTATCGTCATATTTTCCTATGCGGGTTTTGAAATCATTGGACTGGCTGCTTCGGAAGCCGACAATCCAACAAAAACGATTCCCAAAGCAATTTCCCACACAGTATTAATTCTGGTAGGATTTTATATTGTCTCTATTGCTGTGCTGCTTCCGTTAATCCCCACCTCCAGTCTAAGTGAAAAATTCAGTCCCATGGTAGCTGCGCTTGATAGATGGGGAATCGGCTGGGCGGGCAACGTCATTAATTTTGTACTCATAACAGCGATACTTTCTACCATGCTGGCAGCGATGTTTGGTCTGGGCAGAATGATGCGGTCTCTTGCCGAAGAAGGTCAGGCACCCAGTTGGTTAAAGGATCAAGGAAATGTCCCGTATCGGGGAATACTGATTTCTGGTTTAGCCATGCTTGCAGGATTGGGCATTGGTCTTATGCTCCCAAGTGTATACTTGTTTTTGATAAGCTCCGGTGGGTTTGCTTTGTTATTTACGTATGCAGTAATTATGGCGACTCACTTACGCTTTCGAAAGAAATATGGGTGTCCGCCATCAGGCAAGTGTCAGATGCCTTTATACCCCTATTCTACCTGGATTGTTTTTCTGAGTCTGATCATGATTATCCTAAGTATGCCATTTATCTCCGGGCAGGGAACAGGTCTTATTGCAGGGATCATCATGATTGCTGTGTTTTATGTCCTCTATATGTTTCTAACCCGGATCAATAAATTACAAACAAATATCGCTAATACAGCCAATAATAAACGATTAAACCATAATACTTGTAAAACAAAACTGTCCGTAGAATTCTCCAGAGATTTAATAGAAAAAGTGGATTCTCAGGCAGACAAAAAGCCAGAATGATCCTAGTGAATCCTGTCTAAAAAAATTTAACGGAAAGCCTCTAGTTCCTGAACTTTATTTGAAAACCAGGCCGTGTGCAGATCTTCGTCAATGAGATTGGCCCACAGGACAGAAAACAACGTATGATCTTTTCCGATTTTCAAAATCAAGTCTTTATAATCACTCATTGCTTTTCTCTCCAGAAGAATATCGGCTTTTAGCAGGGGGACTATTCCAAACGCAGCCGTAATATTTCCGGCAGTCTTTCCCAGGAGCGGGGAAACAATATCCCCCAAAACGGTCGGCTCACTGCCGTATTTCCGTATTTGGGCAGCAATATTATCGACATGCTGCTGTTCAATATAAGATGATCGTTCCAATACTTTGCTGATATAGATATCTTTGACTATCTTACTTTGAGCCATATAAAGATCAACCTGGTTCAGTTCCAGGCTGTAAAACCAGTTGAGCTTGGCAATGATTCCGTCAGTATCCAGCTTTTATTCCACCACCTGACTGACTCAATGTCTTAATGCTTGTACTAAAAAATCTTTCATAAGTCTATTCTATTATTGATGAAATGCCTTGCAAATATACTGAATCTATTCGGATTGATTATGAATCACGCCCTATTAATTTCAGTAAATCTTATTTTAGTGGTAAAATAGGGTGGGGCTTTCAGCCAGGAAATCGCTGCAGATAAGAAAGACCAACTCCGATACTGTTGGAGGATACAAATGCAATATTGCTGCTTGGAGGGTAAAAAATGAATGCTGCTGACGAAGGAATCGTCTACGAAGAATTTGAGGTAGTAGAAATCCAAAGAGAAAATGATGCCATTGTGATGAAAGAAGCGGCGAAAAAGGTTATCGCCGAAGTGTCCCTTAAAATGATAGTCAATGGACAGGAACTTGTTTCCGTTCTCTGTCTGAACCGGCATCACGAGGAGTTGGCCCTGGGTTTTCTATATAATGAGGGTGTTATTGGTTCTTATGAAGATATCGAAAGCATCGAATACAATGAGAAAATGCTGGCAGTGCTGATTGAACTTAGAGAAGGAATCGTTATTGACAGACGTGAAAGTCTGAGAAGCATCACTTCCGGCTGTGGCAAGTGTTATACCTACATTAATCCGCTGAAAAAGACGCAGTACGCCGTCAGCACGAACAAATCCACTTTTTCCGCAGGAAATATCTTGACAATCATGGATAAGTTCATTGAACAGTCTGAGATATTTCATACGATTGGAGGCGTCCACAGTGTCTTATTTCACACTGACGGATTTGAAGTGCTAAATGAAGACATTGGCCGGCACAACTGTTTCGATAAAATGACAGGAATACTGATGAAGGCAAACAAGATGGAACTAGCCGCAAATGGCATGGTCTTTATCAGCGGCAGACTTACTTCGGAAATGCTCATGAAAATGATCAGGCTTGGAGCACCCGTGGTAGTTTCCAAATCGACGCCCACAACAGCAACCATCAGGCTTGCCCGGGAATATAACATTACACTTCTCGGCTATGTCAGAGGAGGCAAAGGTACTGTTTATGCCTGCCCGGAAAGGCTGGCTGAAACCTCTGACAGCCAAATCAAGGATTTCTTGTTCTAGGACGCAGTTTGATCCGGTTTTAGTTCTTTTGTTCAAAGAGATATTTGAAAATAATTCACAATATTCACACAATTATCCACAATTAATAGCTCCATCCTTACAATGAGGCGTCGGAATAATACCAAATCTAGATTTTTGTAACCTTGGTTACCGATTCCTGGCAATCTTTTACGTATGATTAGAAAGACAATAAGACCATGATTCAATACAAAAATATGGGGAGGTAAATTCTTATGTCTCAAATGTTCTGTTTTCAATGTGAACAAACTGCCGGCGGAAAAGGATGCACGAACGCAGGGGTCTGCGGAAAGAAACCGGAAGTAGCTAATAAGCATGATGAACTCACTTGTGCCCTGATTGGATTGGCCAGAGCGGCATCCGGTCAGAAAACTGCACCGGAAACAGATGCTTTGGTGATGCAGAGCCTGTTTGCCACAGTGACCAATGTTAATTTCGATCCTGAAGATTTTGATGCCTTCATACAAAAGGTAATTGCAGAGAAAAACAAACTTGGCGGGGCGGAAGATTTTGCACCTGACGCTTTGTTCCATGGCGATCCGGATATCGTCTCGCTGCGTTCGACTTTGCTGTTAGGCATGCGCGGGATGGCGGCATATGCCTGGCATGCGTATGTTCTAGGCAAGCAGGATCCTCAAGTCACTGCCTGCTTTTATAAAGGATTGAAAGCTGTCGGAGAAGATCATTCCGTCGATGAATGGCTGGAGCTGCTGATGGAATTCGGCAAAATCAATCTTGCCTGCATGGCGCTGCTCGATGAAGCGAATACTTCGGCTTATGGTCATCCGGTGCCAACCAAAGTTACAACAACCATAGAAAATGGCCCATTCATTGTGATCACCGGCCATGACCTGCTCGATCTGAAACAATTGCTGGAGCAGACAGAAGAAAAAGGAATCAATATTTATACCCATGGTGAAATGCTCCCGGCCCACGCCTATCCTGAATTCAAAAAATATACACATCTGAAGGGCAATTTCGGAACGGCCTGGCAGAATCAGCAAAAGGAATTTGACAATATTCCGGCTCCGATCTTCTTTACGACGAACTGTCTGATGCCGCCCAAAGCCAGTTACGCTGACAGGGTTTATACGACATCCGTCGTCGGTTATCCGGAAATGAAGCATATCCCAGATGCCAAAGTCAAGGACTTCTCGCCGCTGATTAAGCAGGCGCTTGAACTTGGCGGCTACAGCGAAGATCAATACAGGACAGGGATTAACGGCGGAAATGAGCTGATGACAGGTTTTGCCCGGAATACTGTTCTCGGAGTTGCGGATAAAGTGATCGATGCCGTCAAGGGCGGAGCAATCAAGCATTTCTTTCTGGTCGGCGGCTGTGATGGTGCAAAGCCCGGCAGAAATTACTATACCGAGTTTGTGAAGCAGACGCCTATGGATACGGTCGTACTGACACTTGCCTGCGGAAAATACCGCTTTAATGACCTGAACATTGGAGAAATCGGGGGACTGCCGCGGCTGATGGATATGGGACAATGCAACGATGCCTATTCCGCTATTCAGGTTGCTGTTGCGCTGGCCCAGGCCTTTGAATGCGGCGTAAACGATCTGCCATTAACACTGGTGCTCTCCTGGTATGAACAAAAAGCGGTCTGCATTCTGCTGACCCTTCTGGCCCTGGGCATAAAGAATATTTATATCGGACCATCCGTTCCCGCTTTTTTCTCTTCCAATGTTCTTAACGTTTTGGTCGAGAAATTCAATATCACACCAATCTCTACACCAGAGAATGATTTAGCAGCCATTCTGGCTAAATAAAAGGGCTCACCGTCAATCCGAATGCTGCTGACACTATGTTGGCAGCATTTCATTTTGGGTGTTAATAGCCCTTTTTTTGTACATTAGCATGACCTAGCTACGTTTCACTTCCATGTTCGCTTGGACTGCTAGATCACGTTACGTTACGTGAATTATTCCACAAAATTATGCTATAATGTCTTTGTGCGTTGATTTTTCACATAAAGGCTGGAAAAAGAGTATGCAGGTATTTTTGCGGATCGATATTAATCTTGCTGCCCTGGTGTTGTTAGGGGTAGTATTTTTGATTGCTTACCAGAGTCTTGACCGGCAGGATAGTATCAATAAAAGATTTCTGACCACGTCTTTAGTCATTATGCTGGAGCTCGTTTTTGAAACGCTGACCTGTATGATCAACAGACGCCCTGAGTTATGGTTGATCCCGGTGTCGGAGCTGATGCATATATGTTTGTTTATTACGGCGCCGCTGTTAACCTATTCGTGGTACAAATTTAATTATAGCTGGGTTGAACCAGACAGCATAATTTTTAAAACCAGGAAAATCCTGTATTTCATTCCGATTGTCATCAATACGGTACTGACCGTTTTATCGCCCATTTACGGTTTTATCTTCACTATAGACAGTGCGAATGTCTACCACCGGGGATCACTTTTTCTCGTTTCAGCCGTAATTACCTATTTCTATCTGATAATCAGTCTGATACAGATCCTCAAAAGAAAAGGAAAAATCATTAAGCAGGAATGGATTCCAATGATCGGATTTGGAATACTGCCGATTATCGGAGGGATCCTTCAGTCGTTGTTTTATGGTGTGCTTCTGATGTGGAGTTGTACGGCATTTTCTCTCGTGATTATTTATTATTTTCTGCAGCAAAGAATGGCTCATCTGGATAACTTGACCGGCGTATGGACGAGAGGATCTTTTGACTATTATATTTCCCGAAGGATCCACCATAAGGCCGATAACAAATTTGGGCTTATTTATGCCGACCTCGACGGACTGAAACAAATTAATGACCAATATGGGCATTCCGAAGGGGACAAAGCGATCCAGACTGCTGTTGGGCTAATAAGAAGTGTCCTAAGAAAAACAGACATTATTGCCAGGATGGGTGGCGATGAATTCGCGGTAATTATGGAATGTGACAACAAAGAAGCTCTGGAGAAAACAATTGACAGAATTAATGTGTCTTTTGAAGCGTATAATAAAACTTCCGGAAAGCGTTACAGGCTGGAAGGAAGTTTTGGGACTGACATCTTCGATATGAAATATGCCAGCATTGAGCAATTTCTGAACCATGTTGACAATCTGATGTATAGCCAAAAAAGAATAAAAAAAGCGGATTTGGGATGATCCGTGGGATTTGATTCGAAAAATCGTTATAATAGACTGAAAATTCGTAACATTTTATTGATTTTAGCCTAAATCACGATATTTGCAGGTTGACCGAAAGCCTGTATTTTATGTATGATAATAACAAGCTCCAAGGAATTCCTAAGATGGAATACCAGTGAAGCCTGAAAAGGGAAACAAAACGTTATCATTGGACGATTAGGTCGGTGAACGAAAAGGTTCACTATATCTGGAGAGTTTCGAAGAAAAGAGTCTGCAACGGGATTGATAGAAATGAAGGTTTGGTTCAAGAAAATCTGTAAAAAGAATTTTTAAGAGGCAAATTCTGAAATGAAATCAGACTGAAGTGGGTAATGAGTAAACGGAATATCTGTAGACGAAGGTCTTTTAAGGAAGATGGATAGCGGGAAACGAAATTGAGGGTAATACTGGGGATACATTGATAAAGGTTCGTTGGAGCTCGTTTTCTATTTTTCGCGCTTGTGGGCTGCGATATACGGAAGGTTTCGGTACTTTTCCTGGTAATCGAGGCCATACCCGACTACAAATTGGTCCGGCATAAGAAAACAGCAATAATCGATGTTAATGGCAAGGAGCCTTTCCGAGGGATTGTCCAGCAGGGTGCATATTTTTAGACTAGCCGGCTTCGCAGCTTCAAGGTGCTGGCAGATATAAGCAAGCGTAAGTCCGGTTCCGACCACATCTTCTACTAAAAGAACATGTTTGCCGGTGATCGAAAGGTCAAGATCTTTCGCAAATCTTACAATGCCAGTTTTATTCGTTTCATCAGGGAATGCCCTGATCGACAGAAAATCAATGCTTAAGGGTACCGTCAGGTGCCGGGTTAGGTCAGCCAAAAAGTAAAACGATCCTTTTAGGACGCTGATCACAACCAGCTCCTTGCCCTGATAGTCGGTATCGATGATTCGCCCGGTTTCGGCGACTTTCCGTTGAATCTCCTCTGCAGTGAAAATGATCTTCCCAACAGCATTAGCATTCATTGTGCAGGTCCTTTCTTAATGCCGAATCTCTCCAAAAGGGAATAAAAATCATTTTTAAAGACAATGTTGATGTTGGTGCCGGGATAGAGCCGTTTGAGCAGCTTAACCTTTTTCTTTTTTTCTGAAGCATATTTTTGGTTCATCGTGGTCAGTTCAATGAATGTATTAAATCTGGGCAGGTAAAAATCAGGTGAAAACGCCATGGTAACATTGCCCTCTTCATCCCATTGAATCGGGAACGTACGGGGCTCGTACTCCCAGTCAAGGTGGTACATATCCAGGATTCCGGCAAATTCCTCTTCGGATGGATGCTTGAAAATAATCGGTTTTTTACCGTCCTGAGAAGGACATTCAACCGCAGGGGAGTAAAGCTGCTTATTTCTGACATAGTACGCCAGAAATGCAGCGCCTTCTTCGATGCCGACAAAATCTGTGTTCAGCGTAATACCGTAAAGAGAAGGATCAGACCAATCTCTATGATAAATGGTGGAAATATACCGTTTGTGCTTGCGGTCGGTCAGCTCCAGGAATCTTTCGGCATTGGAGCGGTCCAGATGGAGATTATGCATGACCCGGCCGGTTCGAACTTCATCTGAAGCTATGATTCTGACATGGATCGCTTCAGGATGGCGGGAGAAAATAATCTGAGCGCCGAGACCGAAGATGATAGCAGGCTGTTCAGAAATATAACTTTTTAATCTGTTTTCAATATGCTCGGCAAAGGTAAGGCCTTGAGAGGACAGATTCAAATAAAAGCCGGGGCTTTCTTTCAGCATATGTAGCTCATGCTTGTCGGCGATCTCCGGCAGCCATTGGTTCACAACAAAATCGTGTGTAATCAGAGGCAGATCCAATTTCTTGGCGAGGAGCCCAGATATTTCTTTCCCCAGGCTTCCTGTTTGTCTGGAAATCGTAAGAAATACCAAATCAGTCACCTCCGCAGCAGTAATGATACCGGTTCAGTCCTCAGATTATTATACCATACCAGGCCAATTAGCGTCGGAACGCTGGAAATGACTAAACTGGTTTCTTTTTCCTAAGTTTTACAAAGAGAAGAACGGCCGAAAGCAAAATTGCTGCAATACTGATGACTTGGGCTATTTTAAAGGGACCAAGCATCAGACTGTCAGTTCTGAGACTCTCAATAATAAAACGGCCTGCCGAGTACAGCAATAAGTAAAGCAAGAACATGATGCCGTCAGGTGTTGATCTCTTCCTGATCAACCAGAACAAGAACAAAAAGATCAAAGTATCCCATAAAGACTCATATAAAAAAGTCGGATGGTAATATTGGCCGTCAATATACATGCCTTGCTGAATAAAATGCGGAAATTTACTGATAAAGGATTCACTAACCGGGCCGCCATGTGCTTCCTGATTAAGAAAGTTGCCCCATCTGCCAATCGCCTGGCCGATAACCAGACTTGGCGCGATAACATCTGCCACAGACCAGAATTTTAAATCCGGATCTCTGCGGGTAACCACTAAGACCGCCAGAAAACCGCCGATAATTCCGCCGTGAATGGCTAATCCGCCATGCCAGACAGCCACGATTTCCGCCGGACAAGAGATGTAATAATGCAAATTGAACAGGACATAATACAGTCTGGCTCCGATCAGAGCAGCGGGAATCATAACAATCAGCAGATCAAAAAATTTGTCCGGGTCCAGCTTGCGATAGTTCGTATGATAGTTCGCGAGAATGAGTCCGGCACAAAACGCCAGAGCAATCAGTATACCGTACCAATGAACAGAAAAAGGACCCATTTCAAATGCAGTAGGGTTCAAGAAAATCAACTCCCGTATTAATGAATACACTATCTTTCCGGAATTGTCCAGCAAAATGCCCGATTGAAGTCTTTCCAGGAATCGTGTAGAAGCATTGCTGGATATTTGCGAAAAGACAGATACCGTAGTATTGTGGTGTTATCAGGTAAGTTTAAGGTTATTCTATGATTCTTTGCTATGAATTGTTTTCAGGGGGTAGGCAATGCAAATATTATTAATCTATAATCCACTTGCCGGAAACGGCAGCTTTAATAATCACTTGGACAGCATTATTGAAGCTGTCCAAGACAAAGGCTATTATTTGGTGCCTTACAGGATCAGCACTACGGAAGCCCTGGAAAAAATGGTCTCCTCGATGGATATCAACAGTTTCAACAGGATCTGGATTGCTGGAGGCGACGGGACGATCCACCAGGTCATCAATGTTCTTTTTTGTTATGATTGCCAGATCCCGGTTGGAATATATCCGGTAGGAACTGCCAATGACTTTGCCCGTTATTTTCATTTTCCGGAGCGAATCCCAGAAATGACGGAGATCCTGCTTCAGGATCATTTTACAGTTTGCGATATCGGGGTCGCCAATGGCCGCTATTTTTTAAATGTGGCCAGCCTGGGATTTCTGATCGATGTCAGCCAAAAAACTCCCAAAAGAATCAAACAAAGTTTTGGGGCTCTCGCCTATTATTTAAAGGGTGTTGAAGAATTCGCCAATATGAAGCCGGTGAAAGTTAGTATTCGGAGCCGGGAAGCCAACCGCGACGATGAAGTGTATTTCATCTTGATTATGAATGGCAAATCGGCAGGCGGTTTTAAGAGGATAGCGCCGTTGGCTTCTATAAGCGATGGCCTGCTTGATGTGTATATTTTTAAACCATGTCCTGTTCTCGAACTGATCCCGCTGGTTATCAAAGTGGCGAACGGCGAACATGCGGAGAGTCCATATGTAGACTACTTCCAGACGGCAGAGCTGACAATCAACTGTCGGGAATCGATTGGTACGGATCTAGACGGAGAAAAAGGGTTTGATTTTCCGTTAAGAGTCACTGTTGAACCCGCCAAATTTAAAGTCATTACCAGAGAGAACCAAGAAGAAGGCTATCTGGATAAAACCGGTCTTGGCTTCTTAATTTAGATGTAAAAATTTTCAATGCAAACGTTAATGAAAACATTCGTATTGAAAACAGGTCCGTGTAAATATTTTTATTTTGGGCAGATTAATGATGAAAACAAATTGCTTTAAAATATTTGATGCAAAGGAGGAATTGTCTTGAGTGTTATCGGCTGGATTATTTTAGGCGGCCTTGCGGGGTGGATTGCCAGCATGATTACAGGCCGTGATGCCAAAATGGGCGTTGGAATGAATATTGTTGTCGGGATCGTTGGGGCATTCATCGGTGGATGGATCGTCAACATTTTCGGAGGAATAGGGATCAATGGATTTAATATCTGGAGTTTCTTGGTTGCTCTCCTCGGTGCGGTGATCCTGTTGTCCATCGTCAATGCCTTAACGGGCAGGAGACATCATAATCAGTATCAGTCGTAAACGTTATCCCGGATCTTGATAGATGCCAGAAACGGCGGAGTAAATCTCCAGCCGTTTTTTATTTAGCGCCAAATCAACCCAGCACAACTGACTTAGCACAGTTCTGTCTCGGTGCATACTGATCCACAACACTTGACAAATATTCGAAAATTTGATAGCATTACCTAAAATTATATCATACAGTTTTATATTTAAAGGCTGTACCATGACAGTATAAAGCATTCGTCTTTAACAGAAATGCTAAGGGGTGAAGGCTTTTTTGGTATATCAGAAAAAGTCTAAGCACTTTCTGATATCTCTGGGTACAGCTAGTACCATGATGCCAGTAAAGTTTTCTATAGTTTATAAGATATAAAATGCTAGGAGGAGATTATGTTGAAACTTGCGTTTTCAACCCTGGGTTGCCCGGATTTCAGCTGGACCGATATCTATTCCATGGCCAAGGACTTTGGCTTTGACGGCATTGAAATCCGCGGTCTGGGCAGTGAGATTTTTGCAGTGCAGGCCCAGCCTTTTACTGGGTCTCAGTTGCCGCAAACCATAAAAAAGTTATCCGAACTCCGTATTCAAATTCCTTGTCTGTCTTCCGGCTGTTGTCTAAAGTATGCTGAGAAAGCGGAACAGAATCATCAGGAGATCGTTCAGTATATTGAATTAGCCTCCAAGCTAGGAACCCCATATATACGTATCCTTGCCGATATTGCACCGCAGCCGACTGGTGAAGTTGATGACGAGGTGGTGCTTGCTGCGTTGAACCGTCTGGTACCTCTGGCGGAAGAAAAAGGCGTCACCCTCCTGGTCGAAACGAATGGCGTCTATGCAGATACTTCCCGTTTATGTCGGCTGCTGAACGATGTTGCGAGTGACAATGTCGGTGCCTTGTGGGATATGCATCACCCTTACCGTTTTGCAGGGGAGACACCTGGGAAGACCCTACAGAATCTTGGCGCGTATATTAAATATGTACATATCAAGGATTCCGTCGTAGAGAATGGTACTACCCGGTACCGCATGATGGGAGAAGGGGATTTACCTATTGATGAGATGATGCGCGCCCTGCGTTCGATAAATTATGAGGGCTATGTTTCTTTGGAATGGGTCAAACGCTGGGCGTCGGATCTTGATGACGCTGGTGTTGTTTTCCCGAATTTTGCGGAATATATGAGCCGGTACACTGAAAAATCTGCGGTGAAGGGCCATTTATTTGACAATAATGCCAAGACAGGGAAATATGTCTGGCAAAAAGACACCTTGATTGACTTGACCTTTCCCCAGGTACTTGACCGGATGGTGGATGAGTTTCCGGATCAGTATGCTTTCCGTTATACGACCATGGATTATACGCGTACGTATAAAGAATTCCGGGACGATGTTGACACATTTGCACGCGCCCTGATCGCGATGGGTGTCAGACCCGGGGACCATGTTGCGACTTGGGCCACCAACGTTCCGCAGTGGTACATTACCTTTTGGGCGGCGACCAAGATCGGCGCTGTTTTGGTAACGGTAAACACCGCGTATAAGATTTATGAGGCAGAATATCTGCTGCGCCAGTCGGATACACACACGCTGGTCATGATCGACGGATATAAGGACTCCGATTATGTCGGCATTATCAAGGAGCTTTGCCCCGAGTTGGAGACTGCCGAGGCCGGAAAGCCGCTGCATATCAAACGCCTGCCTTTCCTGCGCAATATTGTCACGGTTGATTCCAGGCAGAATGGCTGTCTGACCTGGGAAGATGCGATTACCCTGGCTGACAAAGTCCCCGTTGAGGAAGTATACCGCCGTGCGCTTTCCCTTAACCGTCATGATGTCTGCAACATGCAGTATACCTCAGGAACCACAGGGTTCCCGAAAGGCGTTATGCTGACACACTATAATGTCGTGAATAACGGTAAAAATATTGGCGACTGCATGGATCTTTCCACAGCCGACCGCATGATGATTCATGTCCCGATGTTCCATTGCTTCGGGATGGTGCTGGCGATGACTGCGTCCATGACCCATGGGGTGACCATGTCCCCGATACCGGCGTTTTCGCCGAAGATATCGCTGGATTGCATTAACAGGGAAAAAATCACCGCCTTCCACGGTGTTCCGACCATGTTTATTGCGATGCTCGAGCATGAAGATTTTCCGAAAACAGACTTTTCCTACATGCGAACCGGAATCATGGCAGGAAGCCCGTGTCCTGTAAAGGTCATGCAGGATGTCGTCGAGAAGATGAATATGAATGAAATCACCATTGTCTTCGGACAGACCGAATCTTCACCCGGCTGCACCCAGAGCCGTGTCGACGATTCCGTCGAACTGCGGGTTGCCACTGTGGGCCGTGCTTTGCCAGGTGTTGAGTGCAAGATCGTGAATCCGAAGACCGGGGAAGATCTTCCCGATAATGAGGACGGCGAATTTGTTGCCAGGGGCTACAATATCATGAAAGGCTATTATAAAATGCCCGAAGCCACCGCTGCGGCGATTGATGAGAACGGCTGGCTGCACACCGGCGACCTGGCCAGACGCGATGAGAACGGATACTATAAAATTACCGGACGTATCAAGGACATGATCATTCGCGGCGGGGAAAACATCTATCCGAAAGAAATTGAAGATTTTATTTATACCCATCCAAAGGTCAAGGACGTTCAGGTTATTGGTGTCCCTGACAAACAATATGGGGAAGAGATTATGGCCTGTGTCATACTGAAGGACGGTGTCGAACTGACCGCTGATGAGCTGAAGGATTTTGTCCGCACCCACATGGCCAAGCACAAAACACCGCGTTATATTGACTTTGTCGCAGAATTTCCGATGAATGCCGCAGGCAAAATTATGAAATATAAAATGCGCGAAAACGCGGTCGAAAAGTTAAACCTTCAGGCCGACAACAGTATTGAAACTGCCTAAGGTAAAAATTTCTTTGGATGAATAGAAAATTATGGTATAATATTTGCGTAATTCGCAAAATGTGGTGAAACAGTTGGTCAGAAAGTTTGATTTGATCAAATATAAACCGCTGGAACGAAAATTCCTGCTCTTTAGGTGGGGACTGCTTATTGTCGCCCTGGCTGAGTTGATCCGTTTTCAGGGCTCTTTCACGGGCTTGTTTTTTGTTGGTTTTTTTATCTCCCTTCTATATAATGCATTTATTTCCGTTTGTGTCTTCAGCAAGGACACCCGGGCCGAGAAACTGATGCGACTCAGCTTAGTGCTTGATATTCCTATTTGTACCCTGTTGATGGCAGGAAATGTTGAATTACTGAATATGCTCTTTTTTTCCTATTTCTTCTTTGTTTCTTTTCACGGCATGCGTTATGGGATTCCGGGTTTGATTATTGCTGCGGCCGAAAGCGTAGCCTCTTTATTCATTACGTCATTCAAAATTTCGGATCTGTTTGTATCCGTGAATATCTATCTGTTCAGCCTTCTGCTCCTAGCCTTCGGTTTTATCATTGTATTTGAAGTCAACAGTTTGCTGAATATCAGCCAATATCAATTCAGAAAGGCCAAAAATCAGGCGGCCAGAGATCCGCTGACAGGACTTCCGAACCGTCTGCTGTTGGAAAAGAGTTTTCAGAAGGCTGTATCCAATTATCAGAGGACAGGGCAGCTTTTTTGCATTGCCATTTTTGATATTGATAATTTTAAAAAGATAAATGATCAGAAGGGACATGTCTTTGGCGACAAGGTTTTGCTGGTTTTAGCCCGTGTTTTAAAAACAAATGCCAGGGCCACTGATTTCATCTGCCGTTACGGCGGTGAGGAGTTTCTAATTATTCTTTATGGCTGCGGCCTGGAGGACGCCTGCCTGAAAGCGGATAAAATCAGGGAAGAATTTGCACTTAACAGTTATTTTGATAAGCCACTGACCGTGAGCGCCGGTGTCTGTCTCTATCAAAAAGGCTGCTCGCTGACCGAAAATATTGAGATTGCGGATAAAGCACTTTACGCTGCCAAAACAGCAGGGAAGAACAGGGTCATCTCAGGCAGCCGTTTCGGCGTTGATCTTTTCCATAAAGAAGCTTAAAGATCGAAATCCTCCACCTAAGTTTTCTAAATTATTTTAGTATTTCCTCAGTCCGGCGAAATACTTTTCGGAAATGAAAACCGTATATGGACAGGGTTACTGCCAGCGGAAATACATTACGGCGTTTCCGCAGAGACCAAATGATCAGTTTCCAATAGTAGCGTCTTTCCTGGCCGATAATTCCCAAACGGAATACCGATCTGATAAACGCGAGTGCCTGAAAACGGTCGATCCGCTGAGCCGTAAATCCAGCAGGTTCGTACTGCTCTAAGAATGTCAGGACCCGCTCATAATATTTTCTTGGCGAGTAGATCGTATCGACAATTCTTTGATAGCCTTTGATCAACAGGCGGCTTTCCATTTTTGGTATGAAGTTCATCGAAAAGTCGGTGTTATCGCCGCTGATGCTTTTTAACAGTCGGCCTTCCGCTGCCAGACGCTGATATAGTTTAGTTCCTTTCGGCGCATTCAGCAGCCCGACCATCGCGGTAACGATCCCGCTTTCCTGAATAAAGGTTACCAGTTTGTCAAAAATAGAGGCATTGTCGTTGTCGAACCCCACAATAAAGCCGCCCTGAACCTGAAGGCCGAATTTTTGAATTTTTTTGATACACGCAATCAAATTGCGGTTTTTATTCTGAATTTTATTGCACTCAACCAGGCTGTCTTCATCCATGGTTTCAATTCCGATAAATACAGTCATAAACCCCGCCTTGACCATCAGATTCATGAGGCTGTCATCATCAGCTAGATTGATTGAGGCCTCTGTGATAAACGTAAACGGATAATTTCTTTGCTTCATCCAGCTGATCAACGCAGGCAGGATATCATCCTTTAATTTCTTTTTATTGCCGATAAAATTATCATCGACCAGGAAGATGCCTCCGCGCCATCCGGCCCGATAAAGGGAATCCAATTCTGACAGGAGCTGCGGAGAGGTCTTGGTGCGGGGCTCGTGACCGTATAAAGATGTAATGTTGCAGAAATCGCAATGGAATGGGCATCCGCGTGAATATTGAATATTCATTGTTGCGTAGTGTTTCATATCGATAAGGTCCCACAAAGGCACAGGGGTATTTCTGATATCCGCCCATTCTTCCGTTGTGTAAATGTGCGCTGCCGATCCGCTCTCAAGGTCACGCACAAAGGCGGGTACAGTGTTCTCCCCTTCATTCAGGACGAGATAATCTACATCATCATACTCCTCAGGTTCGGAAGTAAAGAGGGGACCGCCTGCAGTCGTTTTGACTCCGAGGGCATGACAGCGGTTAATAACTTCCCTGACAGATTCTTTCTGGACGACCATCGCGCTGATCCAGACATAATCGGCCCATAAAATATCCCGGTCCTTGAGTTTCGTTACATTCATATCGACAAGACGCTTATCATAATGCTCCGGCAGCATAGCAGCTACGGAAAGTAGCCCCAGGGGCGGGGATCCAGCTTTCTTGGATATGAACTTTAACGCGTACTGGAAACTCCAATAGGTCAGCGGTATTTGGGGGTAAACAAGTAAAATTTTCATAGATTTGCCCTTCCTGTTCTATTGACTGGCACAGCCACTTCTAGCATATCCATTTTTTACTTGCTCAATTCGTTTCTGGTTTATTCGCTGATTTTCTGCAGAACAACACAGGACATTGCAATTTATCATCGGGTAAATTAAAATAGATGTAGAATCAAGAAAGGGAGAGAGTAAGATATGGAGGAAAATGCCGGAGATATACGAAGTAGTATTATTTCAAATGACTTATTAATAGGATTTTGTAAAAGGCTTTGACAATCCTGTATAAGGAATGATTCTGCCTTTTTATTATTATCAGGAGGAACAATCATTGATTACCGGGATTTTGTTTTTAGTCGTGCTGATTGCGCTCAATGCCTTTTTCGCTGCCTCGGAGATTGCTTTGATCTCCCTGAATGACAATAAAATCAGAATGATGGCTGAAGATGGCGACAAAAAGGCCAAAATTTTAACCAATTTGCTGGGCGAGCCGAGCAGATTCCTTGCGACGATCCAGATCGGGATAACGCTGGCAGGCTTTCTGGCCAGTGCGTTTGCTTCGGAGAATTTTTCCGATCCGCTGGTTTCACTGCTAATTAAGCTTGGAGTTCCCGTTTCAGCATCCTTGCTGAAGACTATAGCCGTTATTCTAATTACCATCATTTTGTCGTATTTCACGTTAGTGCTCGGAGAGCTCGTACCGAAAAGAATTGCAATGAATAAAGCTGAAAAGATCGCCTGGTTTGCCGCAAACCCGCTGTATATCCTATCTAAAATTACCTCACCATTCGTAAAAATGCTTACGGCGTCGATGAATGTGTTTGTCAGGCTTCTCGGGGTAGATCCGAATGCGGAAAACGAGCAGGTCACGGAAGAAGAAATCCGCATGATGGTTGATGTTGGCGAGGAAAAAGGCGCTATCCATGAAACTGAAAAACTGATGATTAACAATATTTTTGAATTTAACAATAAAACGGTTTCCGAAGTCATGACGCATCGCACGGATATTGCGGCGCTGCCGATTGAAGCAAACTTAAATGAAGTTATTGCCTTTATCAATCATGAGAAGTATTCCAGAATACCCGTCTATGAGGAGAATATTGACAATATTGTCGGGGTGCTGCAATCCAAATACCTTTTCCAGTATTTAACGAACAACAGCAATTCGGAGACATTTCATCTGCGGGACGTTGTCCGGGAACCCTATTATGTACCGGATTCGAAACGCACCGATGAATTATTCAAAGAACTTCAGCAGAACAAGACGCATCTGGCCGTTATCATTGACGAATATGGCGGCACGGCTGGTATTGTGACGCTGGAAGATCTTATTGAAGAAATTGTCGGCAATATCTTTGACGAGGATGACGAAGTCGAACTGGAATTTGAAAAGATCGATGAAAATACCTATATGATCAACGGGGCGACGAGCCTTGATGCGGTCCAAGATTATCTCGACGCGGAGCTGCCGATTGAAGAATATGAGACCCTAAGCGGTTTTCTGGTTGGACAGCTCGGAAGGATTCCCGGAAAAGATGATAAGCCTTCCGTTGAGTTTAACGGTTTAATGTTTAAAGTTGAGGCTGTCGATGAGAAACGGATTGCCAAGGTTAAGGTCTGCAGGCTATAACGCTTAGGTTCATAGTATCGCGTTTTGTAATGTTAGAGAAAACCGGAGGATGAATAATTACGGGTCGGTCTGCGTGCCACAGTACCGCTTTCGGCTGTTGCGTCCTCCTTGACGCAAAAGGTCGCGCTTCGCCATCCAGGCTTCGCTTGTCGCGGAACTGTGGCACGCCAGACTAATCATATGCTTGTTAGGGCCTGGCTGTGTCCCTAGACTGATCGTAGGGTTGTTCGAGCAGAATCTGCATGCTAGAATGAAGCTCTTAATCGTCAAGTTATTTAAACACATATTCTGTGCCGTCTTTCCTGCCCAGCTTACTGCGGTGGCAATGGGAATCAGGCCTGATGATGGGGGGATAAGTAGGTTTTATGAAGATATTTTCTCATCTTCCGGCAAACCTTTTGGAGGTGTTATATTTGGGAGAAATAAGTTTTGATTCGAATCAGAATAATCGAAATGCTAATAACAAGGCAGAGCTTAAGATATTTGACCCGCAGCCCTGCTGCTGCGGGAATGACAGTTTAGCGGGTTCTGTAACCGTTTATGACACGGAATGCGGCTGGATTACAGGTGAAATAAAAACACCAGCAGGGCTGGTGCCTCAGGTTTCGGCGAACTTAACAGCTTTGGATATCCTGGGGGGATGGAAAGCCCGCTGGGGTATTAACCGGATGAATTATAAAATCAATCCCGGGCTTTATGCTGTCGGCAATCCGGATGAACACTCTGAGGTTCTGGTAACGGCCAATTACAAAATGACCTTTGATGCCCTTCGCAAGGAGCTGGCCGGACTTCAGGTCTGGATCCTGGTGCTTGACACCAAAGGCATTAATGTCTGGTGCGCGGCAGGCAAAGGGACATTTGGTACGACTGAGCTCAATAGCCGGATCGGAAAGACCAGGCTTGCCCAGATTGTGTCCCACAGGACATTACTTCTGCCGCAGCTCGGTGCTCCTGGGGTTAGTGCGCATCAAGTCCACAAACAAACCGGTTTCAACGTCGTGTATGGTCCGGTTAGAGCTTCGGATATCCGTGAATTTATCGCTTCCGGAAGGAAAGCGACAGCCGAAATGCGGACCGTGAAGTTTACGGCGTATGACCGGTTGGTACTTACGCCGATGGAACTTACCGGTACATTTAAGATGTCCTTGATGATTTTAGGCATTTTATTTATCTTTAATCTGATCCAGCCAGGAGCTTTTGGAATCACCGACTTTTATGCCTATGCCGGGGCGCTGATTGTGGGCTGTGTTCTGACCCCGGTTTTGTTGCCGTGGATTCCCGGAAAAGCATTTGCCTGGAAGGGATGGCTCCTGGGTTTACTTTGGGCGGGAGCAGTGAATGTGCTGAACGGCTGGCCGGGGGAGCTTTCCTACAGCTGGCTGAGGGCATTAGGGTATCTGCTCGTCCTTCCGTCGATTTCTGCATTCTATGCCATGAATTTTACAGGAGCATCAACGTATACTTCGTTTTCCGGCGTTATGAAGGAGATGAAAACCGCTGTTCCGGCTATTGTGGTTACCATCGGCATCGGAGTTACGCTCATTTTATTGAACGCCTTATTCAGGGTGTGAGGGGGAGGCCGACATATGAAGCACCGCTATTTGAAAAATGTTTCGACGCTTACGCTTAAGACTGAGAAATGCACCGGCTGCGGAAGATGTCTCGAGGTCTGTCCGCATCAGGTCCTGGGTTTAAAATGCAAAAAAGCAGAGATACTGGATATAGATCTCTGCATGGAATGCGGTGCCTGCGCCCGCAATTGCGCATTTGAGGCGATTGATGTCAAGTCCGGCGTGGGCTGCGCCTCAGCAGTCATCACCGGGTGGCTCACAGGGACAGAACCAAGCTGTGACTGTTCTGGAGGTAGCAGCGGGGGATGCTGCTGACCATGGATAGACAATTATTTTTTCTTCAGTCTTTTGAAAAAAATTTTCGCCATTAGCCATCCTGCCATCAGAAGTGCGATCAGATAGCCAATCAGGCTGATGACCGGAATCCCAAGTAGCCGGGGCGTGATGCTCGTCATACAGACCAGACTGGCCCCGATTAGGAAGGCCGCACTGAGAATGCTCAAGACGAGCTTGTCCATAATCATGTCGGCCTGACGTACGGGTTCATCGGCACTGGACAGATCAATATTGATCTTGGCCTGTCCTCTCATCGCCATTTTGAGGATGTTGGCAAACTGAACCGGCAATTCAAGACTGTTTTTGGTAAAACCGTACAAAGAAAGCCCCGCAGAAACCAATTCCTGTCTTGCATCCAACTCACTTAGGAATTTTCCGGAAACGTGATTGGCCATGATTTGAATGAAATTGACTTTCGGACAACATACGGCGAGTACTCCCTCGATCGTAATGACCCCGCGCCCGAGTATCGTGAAGCCTGTCGGTAGGGATATCTGATGGAAATTAAGAACTTCCTTGACTTCTTCCATGATCTGGCCAAAATGAAGCTCAGACAGATCCAAATCACCATAGCGCTTCAACAGGCTTTCAATGTCTTCATAGAGCCTGGTGTGGTTTACCCTGCCTTTGATCGTATCGAGTAATAGAAAAACTTCTTTTAATCCTTCAATATCATGCTGGACGATAGCCAGGATGATTTTTTTCAACAGCAGCCGGTCATGATTATTGATTTTTCCAACCATCCCTAAATCGAGCCAGACGATTTTCCCGTCTCGGATAAAGATATTTCCCGGATGCGGATCCGCATGAAACAAGCCGTCATCGACAATTTGTTTGACATAGTTTTCGGCGAGTTTTATTCCGATCTCATTTAGATCGTAGCCAAATGCATGAAGCTTATCAAGATCATCGATTTGAACACCGTCGATGTATTCCATAACAAGTACTCTTGGGGTGCACAGCTGACGTTCGATCAGTGGAAAGGCAATATACTTCACACCTGCATTCAGGTCGGTAAATTCTTGGATATAGTTTGCTTCGGCAATAAAGTTCATTTCCTGCTGGGCAGTCGCCCACATTTCATCGATAAACATTCTAAAGTCGATATCTCCGACATTGATGTTTAAGACTTTGATCAACGAGATTGCTTTTTTCAGCAGTTGGATATCCCGTTCCATCGTTTGATAAATTCCGGGGCGTTGCACCTTCAGCACGACGACTTTGCCGTTTTTCAGCACTGCTTTGTGCACCTGCGCAATCGATGCCGAGCCGATGCACACAGGGTCGATTTCCTGAAAAGCTTCCTCTGTGGCGAAACCGTATTCTGAGGCGATGACCTGAAGCACTTCTTCATAAATCATCGGCTTCACATCGGTTCGCAGCTCGGCCAGTTCATTGCAGTAACTCTTCGGGAGCATATCTGTGCGCATAGACATAATCTGACCGAGCTTGACATACGTCGGGCCGAGGTCTTCCAGGATGAATTTTAGCTTGGCTGGAGAAACGCCGTGGATGATTCCATGGCGTTTCAGCGCAGTGACCATTTCCTTTAAGCGGGCTGCGGATGATAGTTTGACCTCAGTTTGGGTCATTCTTTTTCTCCATCTCTGCGAGCTTTTCTTTGAGCACAGAGAGCTCTTCTTCATTCAGCGTGTTAACCTTTTGCAGAAGATCCTCCATGTGACGGGCGGAAGAATGATGATGCAGATTTTCAGAAAGGTTGCGTTTTAATTCCTCGTTGATGACTTTGCCTTGTTCGACGGTAAGCTCACCTTTTTCAATTAACGAATCAATGACCTCCTTGGCTTTTTCGGCCGTTGTCGCTATTGCCCCAATTCCCGCCAGAAAGACTTTTTTCATTTCATCGCTTGCATTCAACTTTAACAACCCCCTTTATGCTTTTAGTATATCTAAAAATAGGTCTAAAATATATAGAAAATGTAAAATGTTTACTTATACCTAATCTTTGGATTGATCGATTTTTCAGGTCGATTTTTCAGATATTCATTGCTCTGGGATTTTGTGTTAAGATATGACTAAAGCTATATTTTAACCCTCAGTAACCGCAAGCTACTCGAGAATAACGACAAGGAGGAAAATATGCGATGAAAGTAATCAGGAATCTCTTCGTTACATTCATGTTTTTGGCTTTAGTGAGTCTGGCAGGGTGTCAGTCCCAGACAGGACCAACTCCGGAGCCTTCTCCTGAGCCTGAACCCTCTGCCGTTGGAACGATGAAAGCAGCGGTCTATTATCTGAAGGATAGTAATAATGAAATGTACCTGGTCAGAGAGGTGCATGAGATCCCGAAAAGCACAGGTGTTGCCCGGGCAGCTCTCGAGGAGCTAATTAACGGTACCCCTGTAACGACAGGCGCATTTAAGGTACTTCCCGCCGACACGAAAATTTTGGAAGTTAATATCGAAAACGGTTTGGCAACCATTGATTTTTCCGAAGAGGTGCTGCATGCGAACGTTGGCGCCAGCGGCGAAGCACTTGGAATCGCCAGTATTGTCAATACACTGACGGAGTTTCCGACTATTAAAAAAGTTCAGTTCACCGTAAACGGCAAGGCTGAAAACGGTATAGACTGGTGGGGCCACGTTGGTCTTTATAATCAACCCTTTGCCAGGGATCTCAGCTCAGTTTATGAACCGGCGATTTGGGTTACGGCTCCTGTGGACGGACAAACCATAGCGAGCCCGTTAAAGATCACCGGCAATGCCCGGGTCTTTGAAGCTGTCGTAAGCTACCGCTTAAGGGATGCGCAAGGTAATATTCTGGCAGAAGGTAACACAATGGCGGCAGCAGGGGCACCAGGCCGAGGCGATTTTGAAGCCTCGCTGACATTTAAGCCATTGGCAGCAGGAAGCGGTCAGCTCGAAGTATTCGAGTCCAGCATGATGGACGGAAGCGATATGAATAAGGTCATTATTCCTGTCAAATGGTGATCGGATTAAGTTTTCTTATCAAAATACAAAACCGGTTAAGCAGAGATTAGTCACACCGTAAGATAAAGCTTACGCCAGTGCAACAAGACAGCCAGCAGGACCCAGAGCCCGGTATAAATCGCAATAAAGCCAAGCTGAGGGTTGCTACTCCAGGATTTCACCCAGTTATAAGAAAATTCAAAAACCGAGAGGGTATTTCCATTCATTTTCAGGATCATATGATGCATAACCGAGAATACCATCGAAGAACCAAAATACAGCAGGATCGCATTGCGGCCGATCGCCTCAAACACCCAGTAGAAAGGTGCCCTGAGGCTCCTAATAACCGGGATATGCAGGTCCCAGATCAAGTAGGCAAAGGCCAAAACAAGAATGGTGGCACCGGATGACAACGTCACAAAGGACGGCGTCCAGAGTCGTTTGCCTATGGGGATAAAGTTGGACAGCAGCGGGGTAAGCAGCAGAAGAACAGCAGCCAGAGCCAGGATTTTCAAGAAATTTCGGCCAATGTTTTTATTGTTCAAAAACAAACCTGCCGTATAACCGAAAAGCGTGCTGGCAATTGCGGAAAAAAGCGTACATATTCCTTCCGGATCATATCCGGCATCGCCGTGAACATAAAGATGGCTCTTTGTGAAAACAAACGGATCAATCATTCCGGATAAATTATGGTCCGGTGAGGGCAAACTGCCCGGAAAAGACTGGCTTGTATATAAGAGAATGCCAAGATAGGCAGCCAGAATAAGTAGTCCGGCAGTGAACGGCCAGAACCATTTTCCGGATACTCTGGTGATCAGGGCTGTCATAATTCCGGTAAAAGCAAGAACCTGAAGCACTCCGGTAAAGCGAAGCTGGGAAAGATGAAATTCCCAGGATACCAGGGAATTAAAAATCAGGCCAATGATAATCAGCACAAAAAACCTTCTGATTATTATTATATATTTACATGTCAATGATATCACTGGCTACCAAGTCCAGTGGGTTTCTAAAATTTTCTGGGCTAGACCGAAAATTTAAAACCTCGTCATCCGGATGCGGGAACCCATCCTGTTTCAGATAGATATTTAGATACCTATTTTATATGTTTTTTCCCAAGCACCTTCTCGACAAATACTTTGGCCAGATGGGGATCAAACTGGGTCCCGGCATTTTTTAGGATTTCTTCAGCAGCAGTATTTTCGTTCATGGCTTTCCGGTATGGACGTCTGCTGCTCATCGCATTATACGCATCCGCAATCGCAACAATCCGGGCTTCCAATGGGATTTCCTCACCTTTCAGTCCCTTGGGGTATCCCTTCCCATCCCATCGTTCATGATGGGCCAGGACATAGTCCGAGAGATGCGCATACTCATTCATTGTGCTGAGGATTTCATGGCCAAGCTCCGGATGACGCTTCATTTCCGCCATTTCGGATTCCGTGAGCTTGTCCGGTTTGTGAAGAATCCTGCTGTCAAGACTGACTTTCCCGATGTCCCTGATGAGTCCCACCATCTCTAGGTTCTCGATGTTTTTCTTGCCCAATTCCAAGATTTGACCGATTTCGGCACAGAATTTACTAACTTGGGCCGATTCTTTTTCTTCCGTTTCGTTCTTATGGAATAACGTTTCCATAATGATTTCGATCAGAGCATTGCTTGGTTTGTTTTTTGCTGTGCTTTTAAGCGGAGGAGTTTTTTCTGCAGCTTTTTTATAGATGAGGGCAATTTCATTTTCTTTCTTCTTTGTTGGTTCACAGCCGGAAGATAAAGGAAGGTTCAGGGTGCCTAATTTTTCCTTATCAACCAAGTCATTGATCCGGTTCACAAGAATATCGGCCTGTTTGGAGTTGGTCTTCGGCAGCAATATCATAAATTCGCTTTCGCTGATTCGGGCGATGATATCGTCAACGCGGCATTCTTGTTTAATGATTTCAGCAACCTTTTTGATGATAAGATTTCCTTCAGTATGGCCGAGCTCTTTTTTTATGTCGTCCAGGTAATCAATGTCAATGAGGGCCAGGGAAATCGGCAGATTTCTTTCGGTATTCAGTCTTTTGAATTCTTCCTCAAAAAACCTGCGGTTGTATAATCCGGTAAGCGGATCGTGAAAACTTAGAAATTCGGCTTTACCCAGTTTTTTGTTTTTCCTGACGAGTTCTTTAAAGACGAGCACAATGCCTTGGATGTGCTTGTCCTCGTCTTTCACCGGTTTTGCCATACTCCTGACCGGACGCTTTTCGCCACTTTTGGAGAGTAAAACAGCATTTTTAGTAAATTCAACTTTCTTGCCAGTCTCAAGCACGTTCAGCATGCTGCCGCCAAGCTCTTCATTAGTAGCTGCGTTCAAAAGCTGAAATACTTCTGTCAGCGGTTTGTGAAGCACTTCTTCGTTCTTCCAGCCGGTAAGCAGTTCGGCCTTTTGGCTTAATAATCGTATATTGCCTTCAATATCCGTCAAGATGACAGCGTCACTGATCGATTCTAACGTCGTTTTTAACCATTCCTGATCCGGTTTCATACTCCTAATCTCCTAATAAAAAACTGTTCGAAACGAAAAAACAAGCTGTAACTAATATATCGTAATATTTTTTCAAATATTTAGTAATTTTTTTGTCGGATCATTTTAAACTCCATAATGATTTTAACTTACATGATTTCTCACAACAGCCGCTTGAGGGAAAACCAAAAGTCGGGATAAGTTTGATGAGGAAGGGCTGGTATCCCCAGCCCTTCGCTTGTCGCAGTTAGAATTTACTTCGTTTTGGCTCACCGATTTTCAGTATTTTTGATAGCTCCTATTTTAGCGCTTAAACCACCGGATCGAAAAGATCGTTGGTGGTGTTATCAAACACCCTGATATCTCGCTTTAAGCTAAGCTCACCGCTGGGCGTATTAAAAATATTGCGGGCAATGATCAAATCCATCACGGCCTCAGCCTCAGCCTTGGTCATATCTGCCCTTGGATTGGGCACCGTGATGGCAAACGTTTTACCGCCGGCGGTCAGGAAGGTTAATCTGACGAATTTATTGTTTACAATAGCCATGCTTTCACCTCCTTTCCCGCAGATTTTGCGCGTGTTTATTCTTCGTCAATCAATTCGTAATTCTTCTGCAGCAGCACATTCGCTACCGGATTCTGGCTCAGACCGTATAAGGCTGTTATCACATCGAAGAGGTCCTGCACCGCGGCATCAGGCTTCACATAATTGATGCTTTTCTTCTTGATCTCCGGGTCGCCGGCGGGTGTAGTCCCCCCGGTCTGGTAGCGCGCAGCAAGTATCGAATTTAGAGAAACCGCTATCGCTGCCATCGTCCTCAACTCCTTTCCTCAGGATTGACAGGCCGGGCTTGTACGGCTTGTCTGATATATAGTGTATGGTGAAGTTTATCCGGCGGTTACTCATCCGGGGCATATATCATAAAGGTAACACTTCTATATCAGCCGATCGGCCGGGATTGTTCCAGAATCTGAGGCGCCTCAGATTCTGGGGCAACCCCATTATAGGAGGTTTTTCACATTTGTAAGCCTGTCCTCATATTCTGTAAGTAAGGAAAAACTGAAAGCGAGGATCTGAAGCTGTCATGAGCGATGTGATAGACATGAACGATGTGATGATAGAACGTACGCCGCATTTAATCGCGGCTGAGATTAACCTGATTAAATACCAGACCAATCATATCGTGCTTACCAACGCCATCGAGATCGGGCGGCGGCTGACGGAGGCCAAGAAGCGGATTCCCTATGGGGGATGGGGCAAATGGCTGAAGGAGTCGGTCAACTACTCCCAGAGCACGGCCGAAAAAATGATGCGCCTCTACCAAGCTTACGGCGACAAGCAGCCCCTTGCCCAGCGCGCCGGCGAACAACCGCAGGAAATTCCGAATCTGAGCTATACGCAGGCATACATCCTCTTAGGCGTCCCGGAGGAGGAACGGAAAGCGTTCATCGCGGAAATTGATATTGTAGGCATGTCTACCCGTGAATTGCAAAAGGCGGTTGATGAACGGACCCAGGCAGAGCAGGAAAAAAATAAGGCCCTGGAGCAGAAAGCGGAACTCCGGCAAGTCCTAGATGACGAAAAGGAGAAGAACGAACGGCTGACCGAGGCGAACACCAATCTGAGCAAGAACGCGCAAGAGTTATATAATGCCAATATCGAGCTCGAGAAGAAGAGTGGTAAGCAACAGAATGAGTTGGATTCGCTCAAAAAAAGCACATCTTACGACTTCGTCGACCGGCTGAGAAAGGACCTCGACAGCGCTTCTGTCAAGGTGAAGTCCAATAAAATCGCTTTTCTTTACGAAAACCTGGACAGAACCATCAAGGAACTGAAGTGGGAGCTGGAGCAGATCGGTGCGGACGATCCGGATACCTTTGTTGCTTATAAGAACAATGTCTATGAGTCTCTGATCCAGTGGACGAGAGATACGTTGTGGAATAAAAATTATTAATTTTTTAGGTGGGAAAGTGAGTAAATTATTTAACTGGTTTATCGCCTTAATTATGGACTTTTTGACTGTTGGCAATTATTAGGATATAATTGAATCAAAGAAAGCATTACAATAAAATACAGAGGTGATGAGCGTGACTATTACAGATATAAAAGAGGTAGTTAGTCAGGTTGCATCTGCATATCCGGTACTTTATATTGATTTATTTGGCTCATATGCAAATGATGAGGCTACAGACGATTCGGACGTAGACCTGCTTGTATACTTTGATGAAAAAGTTGCAAGTTTATTTGATGTGTCAGGACTTAAGCTCGATATTCAGGATATATTGAACACCAAAGTGGATGTAGTTGCCGGACCTCTTAAAGAGAATAGCTACATCACTATTGACAAAAAGGTAAGAATCTATGAAGCATAGGGATATTCAACTACTGAAAAAAATCATATCCGAATGCAAAGATGTTATACGGTATACAAATGAAATCGGTGAAAAAGGGTTTCTTGAAAGCGATATTTTCCAGAAAGCAACGGCAATGTCGCTTCTTAATATAGGTGAGCATGCTAATGCCCTGACAAGAGAGTTGTGGACGGAGTACAAGGATATTCAGTGGAGAAAGATTATTGATCTTAGAAACATCGTAGCACATGGATATGGTGAATTAAGAATGGAGCTTATTTGGAATTTATCGCAAAAAGAAATTCCGGATTTAATGAGACAGCTTGAAGATCTGCTGAATAGATTTGAATAACAACAAGTAGGGACGCAGCCTGAAATACACACAGCTGCGTTTTAATTTTTTTGAAGTAACGTCACCCGGTTCAGCTTGTCCTTATGAGGATTATTTTAATCGTATCTCATAAAGCTCCTTGGTTCCTGACTTAGGCGGAAAGGTGAATGCCCTCTATTATTAGGGGGCTTAAATATTTCCGAATTTTTGCCGAGTTTTTGCCGATTATTTAAGGCTGAAGAAATTATACTTAACCTATAGTCGTCACCAACAAGGGGGGATTATCTTATTGGAAGTTCGAACATTAGAAAAAGTACTATTTTCTAAAAAAAGAAAGAGAGGCGTAAATTCAAATGTCAATCACACAGATTACCAGGGAATTTCTAGGGTTATCTTCTGACAGCATCAAATGCTGGCGTATTTACTGTCAACGGCTTGGCAATAACCGTCCCTGCTAAAGCGGCAAATACACCAGGGTCAGTCTTTAAAGCGGCTATAGGCGGAACAGCAGGGGCAACCGTTACGGTAACAGGTGCTACGACTTATATCTTAAATAGATATATGTAAGGGGGTTAGGTAATGGGTTACGGAGGAAGTATACCAGGTTCAAATGTCCAAATTTACCCTACTGAGTATGATGCAAGAATTTGGTTAAAAGGCGATGGAACAACTGATAATGCAGCATTATTTACTCAAATGATATCTAATCTTCCTGATTACGCTAGGGTTATCTTTCCTGGCGGTGGAACATACACAATATCATCAAGTATTACAATCACAAAGCCAATAATAATCGATTTTAATAACGCTACAATTAAAGGTACAAGCAGTATCACCACGTTAATTGATGTCCAGGCGAATAACGTAATAATTCAAAATGGGATGCTTGATCTTAATTTAATAGCGTCAAATGGTATCAAGTGCACTTCCACATCAAGCGCATATCGCAGTAAATTGATTGTGGATAATTTAACCATCAAAAACGTGAAACTGAGTGCCGCAGCAGATAGCACCGGCGGAATATACGTTACCTACTGTAATGGCGTTTATATTTCACGTTATAATTTTATAGACATGAATAACAGCACAACGAACGCTTCTGATAGTACGGCGGCTTTAGCGGCTATTCGTGCGATATCGGTAAATGACCTATTTATTGATAAAGTAAAAATGACGAATGTTGGTATAGGCGTATCTATATTTGGATATGACGAAAGCAACCCATCTACAAACATTCGTTTTACTGACATAAGTATGACAACAGTCCGTAATAATGGCTATTATATTCAAAATTACACAACGAATGTTACTATTCGAGGTGGGAAAATTGATGCCGTTACAGATAATGGCATAGTCATATCTACTTACAGTAATTATTCAACGGGTGTTACCCAATCAATGATAAATATTAACGGTATCAATTTTGCAAATACAGCAGGTAGGGCCATTATGCTTCGTAAAGGCTCTGGTATCGAGATTTCCGGTTGCTTATTTCAGAGTTGTGGCGGGTGTATTAGCATAATAACGCAGGAACACCAGCTATTAGAACATCCTAAAAATGAAGAAGGCGGTGCCGCCAAACTTTGTAGTTTTGCAACACCGCCTTTTCTATTTATAAACACTTGTTAATTTAATTTATTTTCTTCTAGAAGCTGTTTAATCTTCTTAACCTCGTCAAAAATTCTAAATACCTTATAGTATATAATAAGCAGAATAATTATTGAAACTACAACAAAAATTTCCATTTATTTCACTCCTCCTAATTCAACTTAATATTTTAGTTACAAAAAGACAATACCAAAATTAGTATAACATAAAATCCCCAAATAATTTGTCTTTTTAATGAATGTATCAAAAATGTTCAGAAAAGACTCAGTTTACGAACCAAGCTTAATGGGCTGACAGATAACTGACTCGTTCAGCAATCTGTATGTATGGCGCAAACGCAGTATAGCCAAAAAGAAAAATGGAGGCCCTTCTGAGGGCCTCTAAAAAACTTAAGAAATCGTATATACCAGAGAAAAGTAATCACATTTTGCTAAAGTCAGAATTTGGCTTGCTCAACCTTATTTCAATAAAATCTCATAAAGCTCCTTGGTTCCTGACTTTCGAACGTAAAGCTTATAGCTTTCAGCGTCTTTTGGTAATTCGTATACCCAATTCCCATTTTCTGTGATACCCGGAGAAAGTTCCCGGTAATCCAGATAATTGTCAATGGTATTCGTGCTGTCGGCATAGGTCTTAAACTCGCGTTTTTTATGATCAATAACAGTTAAATCAGGCGGAAAGGTGAATGCTTTGTTGGTCAAGTTGGTGACGTCAGCATTAATGATCACGAACTTCGCGCCTTCTTTAGCGGTTTTGTCATAACTATATTTCGAGGAGATCGTTTGTTTCTCTTCCACATGATTCACTCTGAGTTTAATCGAGGTAAGGATGATTTCATCGCCGACAGCTTTGGGGATAATAGTTAAGTTCTCTTTTTTAGCCTGTTCCATGAAGCTGTTTGTTCCCTGACCGGCACCATCGGAAGATGAATTGATATTTTTGTTTAATTCCTTGGTAACCGAAATGAAATTAGACAGAAAAACATCTAAGAGTTCATCATTCGGTTGGGAGATATACCAGTGGCGATTAACTTTGATTAATTGAACATTGATAGATTTTTCTACATAAGATTCTTGAATAGTCGCCTTGTGTTTTTGCATGGCAGACATCAGCATTTGTTCTATTTCTTCGTCCTTTATCTCAGCACCTGTGGTGGCTGAAGTAAAAGCTTCAGTAAATACATCCTGAAGCACTGCTTTAAGAAGGGGTTCGCCGTTCATATACTTTATATCAACAGTGAGGGTAGCCTTATCATTTTCTATTTTCGGCTCCTTTACAGTGTATGTTATTTTGGCCGCGTTTTCTTGGAAATAGTCCAAAAAATATTTTTGAGACTGGCTTTTACTGTCTTCTCCATCTCTCATTATCTTCAAAATTTTTTCTTTGCCGCTTAAGTTCGATGGATCTACCATTTCAGCCATTTGGGTTAAATCAAACTTCTTTCCAGCCTCTAAAAAGGTCGCTACCGTTGCTTCCGGGCTGGGAGTATTGGCACAACCGGCCAGAAAAAACATCCCAAGAAACATCCCGAGGATAAATAAGAATCCTGTTAGCTTTCGCAATTTTCTCACCTCTTTGATTTGCTTTGGAAAACATTACGTTTTCCAAAGTTCTCTTAAACCTATTATGATATAAGAAACTGTATGAACAATCTTAATCTTATGTAATAATACACTAAATTTTCGGAAATATAAATATAGGAAATTCTTGTTTAAATAGAAGAGGATAGGAATGCATGAAAATCAAAAAAGGATATTTGGTGAGAGAAATTGCCGACTGTTATATTGTTGTTCCAATAGGGGAACGTGTCATCGAATTCAAGGGAATTATGACGCTCAATGATACAGGGCATTTTATTTGGCGGTGTCTGGCTGAAAATATCTCTTACAATCAATTGTTGGCTTGCATTTTGGAGGAGTACGAAGTAGATGAGGCTACAGCCAAAACTGACCTGGATGTTTTTCTTCAACGCGCCCGAGATAGCGCAGTGCTGGAGGAATGAATATGGAAAACAAAAATAACGAGCTTTCCCGCAAGTGGGAAAGCTCGGAAATTACCCTTGCAGGATATGCTGCCCAAAGACACGTGCCTTTGGGTGGCACTTTCGAATTAACCGCCAGATGCAATCTGAAGTGCAAAATGTGTTATATACGTTTGAATAAAGTTCAAATGGAGTTGATTGGCAGGGAAAAGACCGCAGCGGAATGGATTGCCCTTGCTAAAGAAGCAGCCCAAGCAGGTACCTTAAACTTACTGCTTACCGGCGGGGAACCGCTTTTGCGGGAAGACTTTGGCGAGATCTATTCCGCGCTGACGATGATGGGATTTATCATTACATTGAACACCAATGCCACGCTGATTAATTCTAAACTCATCAAGCTGTTTAAAAAATATCCGCCAACGGCGACCAACGTAACCTTATATGGTGCTTCACCCGAGACCTATCAGTCTATTTGCGGCAGCCCCGATGCATTCCAGAACACAATCAGAGGTCTGGAAATGCTGGCAGAGGTTCCGACCGTCCTGGAAGTCCGGACCACATTTGTACAGGATAACCGCCATGAACTCAATGAAATCCGCGCAATCGCCAACCGGTATACGAAACGCTTTGCGATTAATACGACGGTCAATAAAGCCATACGCGGAGTATCAAAGGATGTGGAAAGCTGCCGGTTAACTCCTGCCCAAATATTCGATCTTTCCGAAGCAAACGCAGCATATTATCGGGCCTTAAACAGTGAAGCGGAATCTGCCCTGGAGAAGAATATGGATACCGACAACCATGTCAAAGCCAGAGAATATGGCTTTGATCTGCCTCCTAAAATCATCACTTGTCTTGCAGCCAAATCCATGTATTGGATCACCTGGGACGGCAAGATGCTGCCCTGCGGTTCATTCGTCTGCCCCTACACGATGCCTTTTGAAGAAGGATTTCAGCCCGCCTGGGACCGTCTTCCTGGTTTGTTTGAAGATATCTCGCTGCCGCAGGAATGTCTGAAATGTGAACTGGCCGACGGAAGATGTGCTAACTGCCCGGCGATACTTCAGACCGAGACAGGATCCTTTGATCAGATTTCTGAATATATTTGTGAAGTCTCGAAAGAGAGAGCGAAACGCTATAAAGAATAATTTAATTATAATTGGTGTTTTTATGAAATCAATACAAAAATGGAAACATTATCAAATAGACGAAATTCGACAATAATGCTATGCTGAACATAAGGTCTAATGTTTTTGTGAGGTATTTATTAATGAAGAAAAAATATACAAAACCAGCACTTGATACAAAAGCCTATGCTCAGTTTGAGAATGTATTTACGGCTTGTAGCAAGGGCAATGAAAAAAAAGCCGGTTGTTTTCCCAGCGCATATGCAACTCCAAGTTCCGGCCACGAATATTCTGCAGCTTATAAAACTCAGATCAGCGGATAATCAAATCAGTTTTTGAAAGGCACATCGAATGTGCCTTTTTTGCACTTTGGGAGGGGATCTTTTGCCGCAATATCACATTGCAAATTTAGTGCTCGAAATCACCGCTCCGGAATGGGCATTGCATGAAAACCTCTGTTTCTTTGCGATTGAAAATGGTCAAACGGATGTGTTTTGCCAGGTTGTATTTGAAAAACGTCCTGATGAACCTGACGAAGGAGCCATTATCATTGCTAAAACGCCGGGGACATCAATATATGAATACCAAAACCAAATATACAATGTAAGCGGCGATGAAAAGGATATTCCTTCCTTTGTTATCACGGCCAAAGATTTTCTTTTGTGTACGATGTTCGTTGATCCGGAATACATGGATGCCAAGGACAGTGATATCATCCAAATCGTGAGAAACGGCCTATTTGCTTCTCTGCGGGACGTTGTGATTGGTGCCTTGGTGCAAAGAAGCGGGCTCATCATCCATTCCAGCACCATCATTCGGCAGGGTAAGGGAGTGATGTTCTCGGCGCCATCGGGTATCGGAAAGTCCACCCATACCCATCTTTGGCAGCAGTTGTATCAAACGCCGGTCTTGGACGGGGATACCGCTGCCTGCAGGATCGTTGACGGAGTCCCTGTCGTCTATGGCCTTCCCTGGTGCGGGACTTCCGGTGAATTTATCAATACGAGTGTTCCTCTGGAGGCGGTTGTATTTCTTCAGCAGAGTCAGAATAACAGCCTTACAAAGCTAGATTTGCAGGAAGCCATTCTGCGGCTTGCTGCCAGATGCTTTCTTCTGCCTTGGAACGAAAAACTCATGAATCAATACTTCGATACGGTCCAGGAAATTGCTGAAAGCGTGGATTGCTATCTTTTAAATTGCCTGCCTGATGCAGAAGCAGTGGAGTTGGTGAAAAATTGCCTGGAAATGAAAGAAACCGGAATTTGATTCCGGCTGTACAATGGTCCAATGCCTTACTGCCTTTTCTCGCTGAAGGGCATAGCTTAAAATTACCGTTGGAAGGCTCAAGCATGGTTCCCCTGCTCGTGGGAGGAAGGGACGAGGTGCTTCTTGAGGAAGTCTCAGGGAAGATACTTCGAAGAGGGGATATCGTCCTTTATATCCGGCAGGACGGAACGCATGTCCTGCACCGGATTCATCATATCTATAACAATAAGTACTTTATGCTGGGGGATGCCCAGACCTGGATTGAAGGACCCGTTTATAAGGAAGATATTCTGGCAGCCGCTGTTGCTGTGATCAGAAAAGGAGAGACGATCACATGCAGTTCAAGAGGCTATCGATTTATTTCCGGCCTTTGGCTCGTGATGCGTCCGGTAAGACCGCCGATCCTGAAAATGATTAACCGTCTGCCGCTGCTGGTGAAAATACTGCAAATTATCCTGCGTCCAATTCAGAAATAACTTCATGAACAAGTTTGACGGCTTTTTGATCTGGCCGGCATTGCATTAGGTAGACAGGGGTAGAAGCAATGACTTGGGCAATATGATCAAGTGCCAGGTCCATCAAACGCTGGTCGTGATAAGGCAGAAGAAAGCGGGGGAGCAGGCAGGATGATAGTTCCGACTCCTGGAGCCTGTGCAGGCTGTTTTCCTTACTTTGCTCCAGGACGAATATCGCCTTCAGCCGGGCGCTGGTATTTCGGTGTTTATGACTCGAACCACACCAGGGAGTGCCATGGATTGTAATTTTATCCGCAGAAAGCCTTAAGAGAGGAGTGTCGTCATTAATGACAGCTGCACCCTTATAGGTTTCCCACAATTGAGCTTGGGTGGATTTCCCTGTACCGGCAGGTGCGGTAAAAATGATTCCTTTATCCTGCCACTTGATCGCGGAAGCATGGAGAATGATCCCTTGATGAAGCAGGACCAGGTTGCGGAACACCAGATTGCTGAAAAACTTAAAGATTGTAAGCGTAAGTTGCTGGTCGGAGAGATCTTTGATATATTGGACGGATATCTGCCGCCAGTCCTTATCAGCCGTTAATTTGCATACAGGTCCAGACGGATAAAGCGGACTGGAAAGACAAACCGAATACCGATCTCCGCTGTCACCGTGGGAATACCAGATTAAACCGTCTTCGTAGAGAAATTTTTCCTGAGGAGAGGATAATTCCGAAAATTGCAGAAAATTCACTTTGCAGTCGGCAATTTCGTTAGATTCGGAGACGTAAGGCCCAAATTCTTCGGGTATACTATTTTCATCTGCATGAAAATCTATAGTTATCCCTGCGATATCATAGCGCATAAATCACATTCTCCGATCCATTTATCTATATAAATAATACGAGAGCCTGGCATTATGTCAGGCTCTTTAGATAATATTGTATAATTTAACAGAATTTAAAAACCTTTGATTGTAGGTTCACTATCACCAAACCAGGATAAAAGCTTATCAACAAAACTACCCGCTAAAATTTCAAAAGAACCTCCCGCAAATCTTTCTTCCGGTCTTAGTGAGGTTATGGTACCTTGCGGTTTGACATAGTTCTTTTTCATGCGAAACCCCTTTCTATGTGTAAACAAACATCTTTAACGAGAATCAATATATTGTTAATAACAAAACATTAAAATAATCTAATCTACTATGTGATTAAAAAAAATAGACAATTCCATATAATAAGGATAATACATAGAATTTATTTTGGCAAGGATTAATGGCTATTGGCTAGAAGTTTTCTAATCAAAACCAAAAGAGTTTATGCAAAGCAAATGATTTATTTATGTTACTTTGATGTTAAATTTCCCAATATGTGAAAAAATGGTAGGAATTAATTCGGTAATATATTACAATGTATATACATAATATTTATACTGTAAGTTCAAAAAGGGCAAACCGGTTGAAAGGCCGGCACGCAAAGTTAGAAGTCTAAGGTATCCTACCGTATGATTCCCAGAAGGTGAAAGGTACTATGATTGTTCGACCGCTACGAAAGTGGCAGTTTTTTTGTTGCCAAAGCCCAAAATCACCCGTGGGGTGATAGAAATTTGGGATTAGCCGTTGTACAATACGATGTTGTGGTTATTCAGAAATAATGTCATCAATAAAAATTTAAAAAATATGAGGAAAAAGCAAAAATCTATTGTAAAATAGAATTGCGAAGGAAGAGTGAGAGAAGAAAAAACGAATTAATCAATTTTTCTTAAAGAAAAGTAAAACTAATGCAAATAAACAATCACTTTGAAGGAAAAATGATGAGATCGTCGAATAGTTAAGGTCTCAGGAAGAAATTGCTAAAATTGAGTTTGATGAGTTAAATCCTTCATTCAAATACATAGGGATCTAAGCTAATTCTATAGGGGATTAGCATTGATTATTAAGAGTAAATGGGGGGGAGAAACAGTGGATAAAAGAAGCAGATTTGCCTATGCAAATATCATACAAGTAATTACTGATATAATTTTTCTATTTGGAACTTATGCCACCTCCTATTTTATTGCTGGGAATATAACCAACTTATATGCGATGAAAGATTACCTCTGGATACTCATTATTTTTGCCCCGATCTGGATCTTGATCATGAATATTTATCGTATGTATGATAATACGACTTTCTACTATTTAGACCGTGTATTCCGTAATGTTTTGTTTGCTACTATTTTCTCAGGTTTAATCATTGGATCGATGTTTTTCTTTATCAAAGAGATCAATACCAGCCGAATATTTATAGGGGTATTTTTCATTCTGTGTTTGATCATCATGTTTTTAGAAAGATTAGCTCTAAGGTATATTTTCCGTATGGCCAATATTAATCATCGGATGAGAATCATTCTTGTATGCTCGCCTGAGACATATTTATTGTTTAAAAAATATGTAAGAAAAACTACTCTTCGCTACACTATTAATGGGGTTATCAAAGTTGATGACCAAGACATTGATGCAAACGAGCCTTTATTGGGGCAGCTGGATATGGGCTCCTTTGAAAGCATTCTCAAAAAACAAGTCGTGGATCAAGTTGTATTTGCTTTGCCAAGGGACTATATTCTGGAAATTGAACCCTATATGAATACCTGTATGCAAATGGGAATAACCGTACAAAATGTACTGAATTACAATCTCGATCTGGCGCGCGTCCATAGTTCTATGCTGGGGCCAATGCCGGTGTTAACTTTTTATAACGTAGGCCTAAATCCTGTTCCTAAAATGATGAAACGGGCAATGGATATTCTCGGGGCAGTTGTGGGAATTATGATTACCCTAATTGCATCAGTTATTATTGTGCCGGCAATAAAACTCGATTCGCCTGGCCCGATTTTCTTCAAGCAAAAGCGGGTCGGTCGATATGGTGAATTGTTTGATTGTTATAAATTCAGGACAATGTGCATTGATGCCGAAGTAAAGAAAAAAGAATTAGAGCAGATGAATGAATATAAAAACGGTTTATTCTTTAAGATTGAAGACGATCCAAGAATTACCCGGGTTGGTGCTTTTTTGCGCAAGACGAGCCTTGACGAATTCCCTCAATTTTTTAACGTCCTAAAGGGAGATATGAGTCTGGTTGGGACACGTCCGCCTTTGCTTGACGAAGTCGCTCAATATGATATTGAGCACTGGCGCCGTATTAGTATTAAACCCGGTATTACAGGAAATTGGCAGATAAACGGAAGAAGTAGCATTAAAGATTTTGAAGAGGTCGTAGCATTGGATACTCAGTATATTGACAAGTGGTCGATTTGGTTGGATATTATGATTTTATTTAAGACTGTTTTGCTTGTTGTTAAGAGAGAGTCGGCTTTTTAAATTATTATATGACCCTTTTCATGCGCCATTTGCCAAGAGACGTTCTATTTAAGGAGTAAATAATGAACATTTTAATTGTTTCTGATGTATATATCCCAAATGCCAATTCATCTGCGGTTTTACTAAGAGATTTGGCTTTAAGTTTGAAAAAAAAAGAGATCAATGTTTATGTTTTAACATTAAGAGAGAACAATACAAACGTAGAGAAAGATACTCCTGTGACAGAAGAGAATGGAGTCAAAGTCTTGAGAGTCAATAATCTGAAGAAAAAAAACGTAGGCATGATTCGCCGGGGATTAAGTGAGGTAATGTTACCTTATCTCTTATATCGTAGTTATCGTAAATATTTAAGGAACATAAAACCGGACGTTATTATTTGTTATTCTCCGCCAATAACACTTGAGAGGACAATAAGAAGACTAAGAAAGAAATACGGGTCTCGAGTTTATTTGGTCCTTAGGGATGTATTTCCACAATGTGCAATGGATGTTGGTGTTTTAAAACAAGAGTTTATTTTTGATTACTTCAAAAAAATAGAGAAACAGCTGTATAGGGTATCAAATTTCATAGGAGTTCAGTCCCAAAGCGATTTAATGTCTATCCGTAACCATCAATGGATTGATAAAGAAAAAGTTGAACTTCTATATAATTGGATAGACATTTCTCCTTATGGAAAAGAGATTAATAGAGATTTTCGCAGTGAATTTGGGGTAGGAGATAAAATTGTATGTATTTATGCTGGAAATATTGGAAAATACCAGGAACTGAGTTTCCTTTTTGAGTTGACAAAATTAAACCGAGATAGAGAAGATGTTATTTTTTTAATTGTTGGTTCGGGCAGTGAAAGCCGGGAATTGAGAGAAACATATAAAAATTTTAAAAACGTAATGTTTAAAGAGTTTATTGACCCAAAATACTATCCGGATCTTGTAAGGCAATGTGATATCGGGCTGATTAATTTGAACAGAAATCTTACAGTTCAGAATATACCCGGTAAACTTATGGGATATTGGTGTTCTAAATTGCCAGTTTTGGCATCAGTAAATTCCGGAAATGATTTGCTAATGATGATGAAAGTGGCTAATGGAGGATTTTGCTCAGTCACAGGAGACTTAGAATCTTACAACCAAAACTTTAATCGACTTTGCAGTGATAAGGAGTTAAGAAAAGAAATGGGAATATCAGGGCATCAGTTCGCACTGGAACATTTTTCAGCAGATAAAGCCAGAGATAATATTCTAAGACATTTTGGAGAAGAAGGTAATGTTTAAAGGAAAAAGATTGTTGATAACCGGTGGAACCGGGACATTCGGTAACGCTGTCTTAAGAAGGTTTCTTCACACGGAAATCGAGGAAATCCGTATTTTTTCCCGTGATGAAAAAAAACAAGATGATATGCGGAAAGAACTTAAAAATGAGAAAGTGAAATTCTTTATTGGAGATGTACGGGATTATCAGAGTGTTGCCACGGCCATGCCTGCGGTCGACTATATCTTTCACGCCGCAGCATTAAAACAGGTACCTTCCTGTGAGTTCTTTCCGATCGAAGCTGTTAGAACCAACGTGTTTGGCACAGAGAATGTTTTAAATGCTGCCATTGCTTATGGAGTTAAGAAAGTAATTTGTTTGTCTACCGACAAGGCAGTTTATCCAATCAACGCCATGGGGATCTCCAAAGCGATGATGGAAAAAGTGATGATTGCGAAATCCCGAACCGTTAATTCAGAAAACACCATTATTTGTGGGACCCGTTACGGGAATGTAATGGCCTCTCGTGGCTCAGTAATTCCACTTTTTATTCAACAGATTAAAACCGGCATGCCGTTGACCGTAACAGATCCTAATATGACCCGGTATCTCATGTCAATCGAAGATGCCGTTGAACTTGTTTTGTTTGCTTTTCAAAATGCGAGACAGGGGGATTTATTTATTCAGAAGGCACCTGCGTCAACAATAGCCGATTTGGTTCAGGCAGTTAAAGAAATCTTTCAGGCTGATAATGAAGTAAAGATTATCGGGACCCGACACGGTGAAAAAGTCTATGAAACGCTTCTTTCCCGAGAAGAAATGGTAAAGGCAGAAGATCTTGGAGGTTACTATCGAGTTCCTGCGGATACCCGGAGTTTAAACTACGATCAGTATTTTGAGTCAGGTGATGAAACCCTTAGCACTGTTGAGGAATATAATTCCCATAATACTCATCGGTTAAATATTCCTCAGGTAAAAGAACTGCTCTTAAGTCTGAATTATATCCAAGGGGAATTAAAGGAGTGGTAAGACTATGACAACAGTTCTGATTACCGGGGCTAACGGTTTTATCGGGAAGAATCTAATTGCAACCCTTAACAATGATATTCAAATATTAAAATATGATATTGATAATTCCCTTGAAGAATTGAAAGAATTTACACGCAGAGCTGACTTCGTATTTCATCTTGCCGGTGTTAATAGACCGCTTGATACCAGCGAATTCGAAAAAGGGAATAAGGGCTTTACAGAACTTCTCCTGCAATTTTTAAAATATAACCCAAAGAAAGTCCCAGTTCTGATGACATCTTCAATCCAAGCGGAATTAGATAACCCCTACGGGCAAAGCAAAAAAAGCGCGGAGCTATCGGTTCAAGAATACAGTAAAGAAACTGGTGCATCTGTCTATATTTATCGCTTGCCAAATGTGTTTGGCAAATGGTGTCGCCCAAATTATAACTCCGTAGTCGCAACATGGTGTTATAATGTCTCTCATGGACTGCCTATTCAGATCAATAATCCCGACACAGAGTTGAATCTTGTGTATGTTGATGATGTTATACAAGAGTTTATTAACGCTTTTAACGGCAGTGAATCCAGGTCGGAAGATGACTACTGCTTTGTTCCCAGGACATTTTCGGCAACACTAAAACAGGTTGCTGATACGCTAAATGCCTTTAGAGAAAGTCGGAATACACTTATCATACCAAGTTTCAAGGGAGAGTTTGAACGATTTTTATATGCAACATATCTCTCGTATCTTCCAGAAAATAAATTTGGGTATGAACTGGAAATGAAACATGACCAGCGTGGGTGGCTTGCTGAGTTTATAAAGTCGCCAAGTATTGGGCAGCTCTTTATTTCCCGGACAAAACCTGGTATTACCCGGGGTAATCACTGGCATCATACCAAAGTCGAAAAATTCTTAGTCATTGAGGGCGAAGCTGTTATCAGATTTAGGAAGATCGACGCTAAAGAAATTATTGAATATCGGGTTTCAGGTGACAAGTTGGAGGTATTGGATATACCGACTGGCTATACCCACTCCATTGAAAATGTGGGTAATACAGATGTAATAACCCTGTTTTGGGCGGATGAGATTTTTAACCCGGACAAGCCGGATACGTATTATTTGGAGGTTTAACCTGCATGGCGAAGCTTAAAGTAATGACTATTCTTGGTACCAGGCCAGAGATTATCCGTTTGTCAGCAGTGATAAAGGCTTGTGACCGTTACTTTGACCATATTTTGATTCATACCGGACAAAATTGGGACTATACATTGAACCAAGTATTTTTTGAAGACCTAGGTTTGCGCGAGCCGGACTATTATTTGGATAGTGTAGGGAAAGACCTGGGTGAGACAATGGGCAACATAATCGCCAAATCTTATGAAGCATTGCAAAAGGAAAAACCCGATGTTTTGTTGATCTTAGGGGATACGAACTCAGCGCTTTCAGCCATTTCTGCGAAACGTCTCAAAGTGCCAATTTTTCATATGGAAGCAGGCAACCGTTGTTTTGATCAGAATGTACCGGAAGAAATTAACCGGAAAATTGTCGACCATATTTCGGACATTAATTTAACGTATACAGAGCATTCCAGGCGTTATTTGTTATCTGAAGGTTTCCGCAAGGACCATATCTTTGTAACTGGTTCTCCGATGCAGGAAGTTTTGCAGAAACATATGGATAAGATCGATGCCAGCACTGTCCTGGAAGAGTTGGGATTAGAAGCCGGCAAGTATATCCTTGTCTCAGCGCATCGAGAAGAAAATATCGATCAGGAAGCCAATTTCTTGTCTTTAATGACAGCGATTAACAATACTGCTGAGCGCTACGGTATGCCGGTCATTTACTCGATGCATCCCCGCAGTAAGAAGTTTATTGAGCAAAGGGACTTTGTATTTCATCCGCTGGTTCGAAGTTTGAAGCCTTTTGGATTCCTGGCCTATAATAAACTTCAAAAGAACGCTTTTTGTGTACTCTCCGACAGCGGGACTCTTTCTGAAGAAAGCGCCATGCTTGGGTTTGCAGGTATTTTGCTAAGAACCTCTACCGAAAGGCCTGAAGTTTTGGATAAAGGGACGGTGATTATTGGCGGCATAACCGGCGATGATATTGAGCAGGCAATCGAATTGGCTAAAGAAATGCAGGATAACAATGAGCCGACGGTTTTGGCGTTGGACTATGTAGATTCTAATGTATCAGTAAAAGTTGTTAAACTAATTCAGAGCTACACTAAGATTGTTAACCGGGTTGTGTGGGGGAAATAAGGTAGTTCAAGAAGAGGTAAGGATGAAATTATCTTTTATCAAAAAAATTGATCAAGAAATCATCCACTATGCTGATGACGTTCAAGTAATCAGCAGTAAGTTTAATCGGATAAATATGAAGAATCAATCCGGTGAAAAAAGCATCAAGCTTTCGCTTTCATTCGTCAAACAGTTATTGGGCAAATTTCGTCTTACTCGAAGGTTTCTCCGACTGGACAAAATGTGCGTAATCCCTACAACGACTGGTTATGTTGTTTTTTGGCAAGGCGGGGTTTATCATCTAAACTTTGATTTCTTCACATTGCGTCACATAATGACGATGACGGGATGCCGTAATCCATTACATAATGCTGTCGCTAATGTTGATGGCAGCGAGTTGTTTTTTGGTGAATATGGCAGACCGCATCCTGAAGGAAAATCGATCTACCGCAGTCTTGACGGCGGCATTAGTTGGGAAAAGGTTTATCAAATTTCTTGCGATAAAATCAGACATATTCATTCCTGTAATTGGGATCCATATGAGAGAAAGATCTGGGTTTTTACCGGGGACTTTGAGGGTCAGTCCCATGTGATCTGTGCAGACAGAGATTTTCGAGAAGTCGAATGGATTGGCAACGGTTCACAGCATTATCGGGCAATAAATCCCCTCTTTGAAAACGATTCCATCCATTGGATCATGGATTCCCCCTTGAAAGAAGTACACCATGTTAGGCTTGATCGGCAAACGAGGCAGATAGAAATTAAACAGACCTTTCCCGGACCGGTATGGTATTCCAAAAAGTTAAATGATGGCTATTATCTGGCAGCCACAGCTCAAGAAGTCGGCCCTTCGCATCAAGATGAATGTCTGCATTTTATGGTCAGTAAGGATTTGGAACAATGGGAAGATATCGCTCAGTTTAAGAGCGATCATATGCCCAAGGGACTGTTTAAGTTTGGCGTGATCGGATTTGCCGACGGCAAACAAAACAGGGATAACTTCTATCTTTTTTTTGAAGCGGTTAAAGGGTATGACGGGAAATCCTGCTTATGTCAATTGGAAGACTAGCATTTATTAAATATAAACTTGGAAAGAAAATGCAACATGAGGGAGTAAACATGACTGAAATAAATGAACATATATGTGTTATATCCATGGGTTATCCGACTGACGATAACCCGGTGTTTACTTTTGTTGATCAACTCGTTTGTGCGTTAGCCGATTTAGGAGTAAAATGTTCAGTAATCTCTCCTCAAAGCATCACCAAAAGCATAACAAGGGGTGTAAAGCTGAACCCCACTGTATGGTCGAAGAAAACCAAAAACAACCATATTATTGATATCTATCAGCCCAAATTCATCTCATTTTCCGAAATAAAAGTGTTTGGTTTTGAATTAGGACAGGTTTTATATGATTTCTTTTTTGAGCGGGCAGTAAAAAAAGCATACAAAACAATGAAGGAAAAGCCTAAATTACTGTATGGGCATTTCTGGAACTGTGGATTCGTAGCGGCTGCCATTGGCTGCCAGGAAAAATTACCGGTTTATGTTGCTTGTGGTGAAGGTGAACTCATTATTCGTGAGAGCTTTCTGCGGAGGAAAAGAAGACTATTAGAATGCATCAATGGCGTGATCAGCGTATCAACAGAGAATAAAGCAGAAAGCATTAAGTTAGAGCTTGCCGATGAAGAAAAAATCATCGTTATCCCCAATGCTGTGGATCAAAGCAAGTTTTATAAAATGGATAAGAATGAAGCCAGAGTATCTTTGGGTTTCTCTGAGGATGATTTTATTATCGCTTATACGGGGTGGTTTTCGCAAAGAAAAGGATCAAGAAGAGTTTCTGAGGCAATAAAGAAGTTGGATAACGTAAAGTCCGTTTTCATCGGGAGCGAAGAGGATTCACCCACTCCAAAATATACGCCTGATTGTGAAGGAATCTTGTTTTGCGGGAGGCTTCCTCATCAAGATATTGTGAAATACTTAAACTGTGCCGATGTGTTTGTTTTGCCGACGCTTGCTGAGGGCTGCTGCAATTCGATTGTCGAGGCAATGGCTTGCGGGCTGCCGATTATTTCTTCCGACTTACCTTGCAACGATGATATTTTGGATGAAAACAACTCAATTAGAATTGATCCTCAGAGTGTTGATGAGATTGCTGATGCTATTCGGTTTCTCAAGGATAGCCCCGATAAATGTCATAAGATGGCCGAAGCCTCCTTACAGTTAGCTTCCCAACTGACTATCGATAAAAGGGCAAGAAAGATATTTGATTATATTATGCAAAATAAATAACCTGTCATAAGATGAGGTGAAAACTTGAACATCCTTCAATTATCTGTAATTATAATGATAATTTATTATGTTTATTTTGACCAAGCTATTTCAAACATACCTGGTTTGACAATTCTTTTAAGTATTGTCATGATAGCTTGTTTGCTTTTTTATAATTTTAAACAGCGGTTACAGGGTGGTCTTATAAAAGAATTGTCATATGAGGGTAAAGCCTATATTATTTTTTTTGTTTTAATTTTTATCCCGGGGTTAATTACTTCACCTTATATCAGTTCTTATTTGCATAGTTATCTTAAGGGTATTCAATTTGCCATTCTCTTTGTTTCTGTATTTTTTTTGGTTAAGAACAATAAAAATATGGATTTAATCTTTAAGATACTAGGATTTTCAATATTAGCCTATGCTTTAACTGCATACTTTCATGGAGCTATCGAACCTGGTACAGGAAGGCTTATTGTATCAGAAAGAGGGGAACCAAACGGATTAGCATTAATGATGTTTTTAGGAATTGTAATTGCCACTTATTTGTGGAATAAAGGACTTATATATAAAGTATTAATTATAGGATACATACCAATCGCTTTATCCAATGTGGCATTATCAGGCTCAAGAAAAGGTTTTATTGGTATGGCAGTTTTCCTTTTCATATTTTTTATTTGTGCAGTTTTACCTTCTATAAACAAAAAGAATATAGTAGTTTTCCTAGTAAGCTTTACAGTTTTAATTGCTCTTGCCGTGATTTTGTATGATTGGTATCTGCCTATATTTTCAAATTCTATCCTATTCGAAAGGTTTGGTTGGAATCTTGGAGATGAATCAGTTACTTTACGTGTGGAAATGTATCGCGTAGCGCTAGATCTATTTAAGCAATATCCGTTTTTTGGTGTTGGATATGACAACTTTCAATATCATAGTGGAATTGGGAAGTATTCACATTCAACATATGCAGAAGTTTTGTCTTGTACTGGTATTATTGGAGCTGTTACATACTTTTCAATATATATCTCTCTGACATTTAAACTTATAAAACTGTATATTGCAAAGTTTAAACAGAAGCTACCTATTTATACTGAAGGAATATTTTTAAGCTACATGTTAGTTGACATTATTTTTTGTACCGTAAGAATAGATTTATATGACCCAATAATATTTGTGTTATTTGGGTGTATGGCTAGTTACTGTAAAATTAACGAGATAAATGATTTAGGAAAGGATAAGCATTTTTTACACACTTAGTTTATTCACTTTTTGAGTTAACAAGAGTGTGGTTAGAAGGGAGACTGTTTTGTGCAGTGGAGTAAAGTCGGTGAATATATTTATAATCCCTATAAAATTGTCAACTATCTCGGAAATAGAGGAAAATTAAACTTTCTTTCAGACGAATTATTTTTAGAACTAAAATATCGCGCATGTTTTAATAAAAAACTTGATCTAAAGAATCCAACTACCTTTAATGAGAAGCTCCAATGGTTGAAACTTTATGATCGAAGGCCAGAATATACGCAATTGGTTGATAAGTATGCCGTAAGGCGGTATATTGCAGAGACAATTGGAGAGGATTATTTGATACCATTATTGGGGGTTTGGGATAGATTTGAAGATGTAGATTTTAATCAGTTGCCAGAGCAATTTGTCCTTAAAAGTACGCATGATTCAGGGGGGGTTCTCATCTGTCGGGATAAATCTGCATGGAATATAGATGAGGCCAGAAAAATAATTAATAAGTGCCTAAAACGTAATTATTATTATTATGGACGTGAATGGCCATACAAGAATGTTCCTCATAAGGTAATTGCAGAGAAGTTTATGACTGATAGCAGCAATGGATTGATTGATTATAAATTCTTTTGCTTTAATGGTTTTGTAGACTGTGTGATGATTTGTATAGAAAGACATTTGAATAATCCCCAATTCTATTTTTTTAATGAAGAATGGGAGTTACTCCGTCTGAATAAGCGAGGGATGGCTGTACCTCAAGATTTTACGCTACCCAAACCCCAATGCATAGATATGATGTTTAATTTGGCAAGAAAGCTGTCGAAAGGGATTCCATATCTTCGTGTAGATTTCTACGAGTGCGATGAAAAAATCTATTTTGGTGAATTGACTTTTTATCCGGACAGCGGGTTTGATATAAATATTACTGATCAGGCTAATGAGCGATGGGGAAAACTAATTGATATAGGAGAAAGAAAAATATGAATATAACGATTATCGGTGTTGGGAATGCTGGATCAACAGTTGCAGTTGATTTAACATTGAAAGGACATAGGGTTACGTTATTGAAGACATCAAACAGTCTTCATATGGAACATTTTAAATATCTTAGAGAAAAAAGAACATTATCAATCGAAGAATGTGGGGAAATACGTACAGCAAATATACACTGCGTTACAACAAATTTTACAGAAGCGCTCACCTTAGATACAGATTTGATTATTCTTTATATTCAGACAAACTATCATGAGTCAATTATTAAGCAAATTGTCCCATATTTGCATGATGGACAGATAATACTTTTTGAACCTGGGTATTTGAGTACAGCTTATTTGCTAAAGTATACTTCCAAAAATATAATTTCGGTTGAAGCTGAAAGTTCACCGATTGATTGTCGTATCGTATCTCCCGGGATTTGTTCTGTTTTGTTTAAAAATGTACGAAACCCTGTTGGAGTTTTTCCGTATTCAAGTGCGGAGAATACTATGAAAAAGCTTGCTGAACTTGATTATCACTTCTATCTGTTGGATAGCGTAGTGGAAGCAGCGTTACATAACCCCAATTTAATCGTTCATACTGTTGGGGCAATTATGAGTATACCTCGTATTGAATACTCGAAGGGCGAATATTGGATGTATAAAGAGGTATTTACACCGTCTGTATGGAATTTAGTTGAGACACTAGATTTTGAGAAGATAGAAATCTTGAAATATATGGGCCTTCAACAACAAAAATACGTAGATGCATGTAAATTTAGAAATTTTGAGAACCTTACTATTGATTCACTTGAAGCTTTCTATGACTATGCTAATAATTATTCGCCCAAAGGGCCCGATGTGCCTGATTCTCGATACATAACAGAAGATGTTTCGCAAGGTCTTTGTTTGTTAGAATCCTTGGGAAAAGTTTTTTCAATATCGACACCTGTAACGACTGCATTAATCGAGATTGCGTCTAAATCTCTAAGGAAAGATTTCCGGATGTGTGGAAGGACTATTGAACGACTGGGTGAAAATAATATTAAAAAAATATTAACAGACCATATAACTTACAAATCATAAGATACATTTAAAGGAAGCTTGTTTTATTGAATATTTATTGAGGAGTAGGTGATCCATAAGAATCTTGATTGGAGGAGAGTATATTGAGATTTATTATAACAGGTCTCGAATATAAGGGAATAAACATAAAAAACATAGAGCATTTATTTAAAATTAAAAAAGGTATATGTAAAATATGAAGAATAAAGTACTCAAAAATTCTTTTTTATATACATTTAACTCTATCCTAATCAAAGCGTTAGGTTTTTTACTTTTACCAGTATATACATATTTCCTAACGCCTAAGGATTATGGTATTACAAATCTTATTGCTGGTTTTACTTCTGTAGCTTCTTTTGTTGTGGCTTTCTCGTTATATTCTGCAGTGACCAGGTTTTATGCTGATTATAAAAGTGATAGAGACAAATTAAAACGTTTTTACGGCACAGTTTTGACTTTTGTTTCACTCTCTGGCATTGTCTTCGTAGTTCTTTCAATTGTTTTTCAACGCATATTATTGAGCTTATTTTTTAAGGGATTGGATTTTTATCCAGTTGTTCTAATTGGTATCGTTGGGGTTTTATTTGGCTGCATATATACTGTCTATCAGAATATTTTACAGGGTATGCAGGATAGTAAAAAGTTCACAATCACAAGCGTCATTTATTTTCTTTTTAATGTAGCTTTAAATCTAATTTTTATAGGTATTTATAGATTGGGAGCAACAGGGGTTCTATTGGCAGGTTTAATTGCCAATATTACGTTTTCAGTTTATGTAGTATTCGATCTTCGAAAAAGTGCTTTAGTAATTTTTGGGATAGATAAGCATCTTCTTCATGAGGCATTGAAATACTCCCTTCCGATATTACCGCATAATCTGTCAACTTCAATCGCGGATTTTTTCTCGCGTATTCTGCTTAATAGTTATAAATCCCTTAGTTCTGTTGGATTGTTTAGTATTGCTACACAATTTGGTTCAATTGCTGATATGATCCAAGGCTCTGTAAATATGGCATTTGCTCCTTGGTTTTATGAAACAATGAATAAAAATAATCCAGAGAGCAAGGAGGAAATAATCAGAATTAGTGATTTATTGATACGTTTATATGGAATTATTTTTTTAGGTATAGCACTTTTTTGTCAAGAAGCTGTAATGCTGATGACAAATAGCAAATACGTATTGACCTGGACGGTAATCCCTATTCTAGTATTTGCATTTTCTGTTAAATCAATATATTTTTTCTATGTTAATGTTTTATTTTATTATAAACAAGCTTCAAAATATATTTTTCTAGCAACCCTTACCGGCAGCCTTATTAACGTACTAATTAGCTTTCTGTTAATTCCAAACCTTGATATGTATGGAGCAGCTCTGGCATTCGTGGTTGCAAAGATTATTGTGGTGATTATTGTAGTTGTATTGAGCTTGCGTTTTGATAAAATAGGTTATAAATTAAGCAAAATGATTATGCTTGTAATGATCAATGCAGTTTTTTGTGCGGTTGGATTATATTTTAGCTATACAAAGTACATAACAGTGTTTAATCTTTCTAATTTTTTATATAAGATTTTAGTTTTTGTTCTTTACACAGTTCTTATTTTATTTACGTTTAGAAAACAAATTAATGAACAGTTTCGGAATAGAAAAATTTTACAATTATTTAAGATAAAACACAGTTAATTAAGGGGATACAAAAAATGGAAAAGAAAATCAAGGTTGGAATAATAACATTAGTTTCAACTATTAATTATGGGACTGCATTACAAGCATTTGCGACACAAAAGGTATTTGAAAAAATGCTTGGTAAAAAGTATGTTGTTGAAGTGTTGAATTTTGAGATTTGGGATGGAAAATCGACTACTGAGACTGATAGGAATAATTCATTTAGAAATAAATTGATAAATACATTACATAAATTATTAAGAGTAAGATTAAATAAAATATATTCTTACAATAAAATGAAACGACTAATGAAGGAATTTGTAAAAAATAACATTAATACTTCACCTTATAGTTATTGCCCTTCATACAAAGAAAGCTTAGACTTTTTAATTAGCAGGAATTATGATGTTTATGTGTCTGGCAGTGATGAAATATGGGCAAATAAACCAGGAAAGCCTTATCCTAACATTTATTTTATACCACCCCAGCTTAAGGGACTAAAAATCAGTGTTTCTTCTTCTGCAAATCGTGGTGATATTAGTAAGTTAACAGAGTTTCAAAGGCAAGAATTAACTGCATCATTAATGAATTATGACTTTATATCTGTAAGGGATGAAAATACTAGATGCTTTGTTTCTAATTTCACAAATAAAAAAGTAAATTTATTATTTGATCCAACTTTATTGTATGACTTTCCATTTAGAGATTTTAGTAATAAAAAAATTATTAATGCAAAAAAGAATCAAAAGAAAATAATATGTTTAATGATTTCAGATAAAAAAATTGCGAATGAGATTATTGAAAAATATGCTAAAGAGTACCTAATTGTTTCTATTTATGTTTTTCATACAAAAACATGCTTACTGGTACCGTCACCTTTAGAATTTGCAGCAATATTTAGGAATTTTGATTTGGTGATAACTAATTTTTTTCATGGTACAGTATTCAGTATAAAAAATGATACTCCATTTATTTCTATTGATAAAGAAGAAATATATAAGACATACGAAAGTAAAATAGCTGATTTATTACGGAGGTTAAACCTTAAAGATCAATATTTAACGATGTGGGATAATAATGGAGAGGAAATTTTTAAGCTACACGATAAAGTACAAGAAATGTTATGCTTAAACTCTGTAAGTTATTCAAATGCACGGCAGCAAATAAAGGAAGCATGTGAATTACAGTTCGAAGAAATATATAATTGTATTGGCTCTGTATATAATTAAAAATTCTTACTATTGGAGGGTTAAATGTATCTAAAAGATTTTTTGTTAATATTTAGACAAGAATACAGACAAGTTCGATTAATAAGAAAAATATGGATTAATGACGCTTATAAAGAGCGACGTATGACTTCTCGAATAATTTTAAATTGTCACTCTATTGAGAAGGGATTGTCTTTAAAAAAACCCCGCCCTGGGTTTGGAAAACAAAAAGTCGATAATATATTGTCTTTGATAGAGGAATATCAACGGTGCGGATATGATATGAACCATATATCAATTAAAATGGCGTTTGGTGTATTGAAGGAGTATATGATATACCAACAAGGAGAAGGAGAAATAGATCCACTACAAAAATCAGAAATAGAAAAAATTATTCCAAAAGCTTATTTAAGCAACAATGTAAAAACCGGTGGTACACAGAGAATAATAAAAAAGGATATCATGCAAAATGACAAGAAAGAGTTCGAACATTTGATAACAACAAGGCATAGCATAAGGGACTTTTTAGATGAAGAAATAAGCTTAGAGGATATAAAGGAAGCTGTAAAATTTGCCCTAAGGGCGCCATCAGCATGCAATAGACAGCCCTCGAGGGTATATATCACTGACAAAACTCAAAGAGAAATAATGAGTCAATATTTAGATGGAGTAGGAGGATTTGAGGCTTCAGCACAAAATTATTTGATTATTACTTCCGATATGTCTGCTTATCCGTTATCTGAAAAGAATCAATGGATCGTTAGCACAGGTATTTTTATAGGATATCTATCTTTAGCGCTTCACTCATGCGGTTTAGGTGCTTGTATTATACAACGTGAATTGTATGCAACGAAAGTGAATCAATCTATTGCCAAAGAATTTAATATTCCAGAAGAAGAACAAATAATATGTGTTATATGTATTGGAAAGTATCCGGAGACTTTTAACGTTCCTATATCCATCAGGTATGACGTTGAAGATATAATCAAAGTACTAAAGTAGATTTTATCATTCATATTAAGGTATTAGAGTTTAAGAGGTGAAACAAAGTGATCATACGCTCAAAAGCCCCTCTCCGTCTTGGTCTGGCCGGAGGCGGAACAGATGTATCCCCTTATTGCGATGAATACGGCGGGGCGGTATTAAATGCAACAATAGACATGTATGCTCATTGTACAATAGAACCGACTACGGATAATAAGATCGAATTTATTGCCCCTGACAGGAATGAATTATTTTCAGATAAAAGTAGTGCCTGTATTGAGATCGATGATTCGCTTCTTTTGCATAAGGGTATTTATAACCGGATTGTTAAGGACTTTAATAATGGAAAGCCTTTGTCTTTCCGGATGACGACATATGCGGATGCCCCAGCCGGGTCCGGTCTAGGCTCTTCTTCAACAATGGTTGTCGCGATGCTCAAAGCCTATATGGAATGGCTGAACCTGCCCCTTGGCGATTATGATCTGGCATCCCTAGCTTATGAGATAGAGCGTAATGACTTAAAGCTATCCGGAGGAAAGCAGGACCAATATGCGGCAACCTTTGGCGGCTTTAACTTTATCGAGTTTTTTAACGAAAACAGAGTAATCGTCAATCCGCTTCGCATCAAAAACTGGATAAAAAATGAGGTCGAGAATTCTTTGATTCTATACTATACTGGTGTCTCCAGAGAGTCAGCGGCGATCATTAATGATCAAATTAAGAATACGCAAGCCAAGGCAGAGAAAAGTTTGGAAGGAATGCATGAACTAAAATATTTGACCGTAGAGATGAAGAATGCATTTCTGAAGGGGGATTTTGACGCGTTAGCAGGATGCTTGAATAAAAGCTGGGAATCCAAAAAGAAAATGGCTTCGTCGATTTCAAATCCAATGATCAATGACATCTATGAATTTATCATGGCCAACGGAGGAAAGGCAGCGAAAATCTCCGGCGCCGGGGGCGGTGGTTTTATGATGATTATCTGCGATCCGAAGGAGAGATACAGCTTAGTCGAGAAACTGAATCAACGGATGGGTAAAGTTGTACTTCCACAGTTCACAGAAAGAGGAGCGCAGGCGTGGACTTTACGTTAAGAGTAAAGGAACGGGAGGGTAAAAATGAAAAATTCTACGGGTGAAATAATTGCCGATCTGTATCACCGCTATCCGCTGCTTAAGATCTGTCCGGTGGCTGCAGCGGTTGAAGAAATACTGGCTTGCTATGACCGTAAGAATAAACTGCTGATTTGCGGGAACGGCGGGAGTGCAGCTGATTCGCTGCATATTGTCGGGGAGCTGATGAAAGGCTTTCTTCTCCCCCGTAATCTTCATGAGGACAAACAGATGAAGATCAAGGCATTATTTCCTGAGCAAGCCGGATATTTTATAGATCATTTGCAAGAAGCGATCCCGGTGATTTCTCTGGTTAATGAGACGGCTCTCTTAACGGCTTATGCCAATGATCAGGCTGCTGATCTTAACTTCGCTCAACAGGTGATCGGGCTAGGAATGCCGGGAGATATTCTGATTGCAGTCAGCACCTCTGGCAATTCCCGAAATGTCGTTTATGCGGCTCAAATGGCAAAGGTGCAGGAAATGAAAGTAATCGCCCTTACCGGCAGGAGCGGAGGTCTTCTGAAAGCCTTAGCCGATGTTTTGCTTAGTGTTCCTGCTGATGAGACCTATATAATTCAGGAGTATCATCTGCCGATATATCACACGATTTGTTTGGCAGTTGAAAACGAATTGTTCGGTGGTGTAGCGTAATATGGAAGCAATTATCTTGGCAGGCGGATTCGGTACGCGATTAAAGCATATCATATCTGATGTTCCCAAACCGATGGCTCCGATAAACGGAGAACCTTTTTTAAGCTATTTATTGGATTATCTTAGGAAAGCCGGAGTAAGTCATGTCGTGCTTGCCGTAGGGTATAAGCATGGTGCTATTGTAGATTTTTTCGGAGATTACTATCAGGGGATTAAAATAACCTATTCCATTGAAGATACGCCTCTCGGAACAGGCGGGGCAATCAAAAAAGCTATTGACTGCTGCCAGGAAGAGGAGATTTTCGTGCTAAACGGGGATACCTTCTTTGAAGTAGATTTAATGGCGATGAAAGATTATCATCATAAGCGTGAAAGCCAGCTTACCATTGCTGTAAAAGCATTAAGCCACTTTGACAGATATGGGTCGGTCATTATCGAGAATAATGTGATAAAAGAATTCACGGAGAAAAAGCCTACGGTTTACGGGAAGATTAATGCCGGAATTTATCTTTTAAAGAGAACACTCTTAGATTCAATCGAAGAAGAATCATTCTCCTTTGAAGAAAAAATATTGCAAAGCGATAATAAAATATATGCCTTTGAGAGTACAGGATATTTTATCGACATTGGGGTTCCGGAGGATTACCGTCAAGCGCAAATTGATCTGGGGCTATATGAGTCAGAAGCAGGTAAGGTGGATGAATAAGGCTGTTTTCTTAGATCGTGATGGTACGATAAATATTGAAAAGAATTATCTCTATAAAGAAGATGAGTTTGTATTTATTGAAGGGGCGGCCCAGGCGATCAAGATATTACATGAAATGGGTTACAAAGTCATAGTGATAACCAATCAAGCCGGTGTAGCGAGAGGATATTATACTGAAGACGATGTAATAAAACTTCATCATTACCTGGATGCTGAGTTGAGAAAACATCATACCCATATCGACGCATACTATTACTGTCCTCATCATCCGGAAGGGGTGATACCGAAATACTCTCGAACCTGTCACTGCAGGAAACCAAACACCGGGATGATTGATCAGGCTGTCGCGGACTTTGAGATCGACCTTAAGGAAAGCATCCTTATCGGGGATAAAGAGACCGATATTCTGACGGGGAAGAATGCCGGGGTTAAGTATACCATTCTGGTACGTTCTGGGCACTTGATTAATGAAGCCGGCACGGAAGCCGATGCGGTATACGATGATTTATTGAGCTTTGCTCGAGTGGGTTTTCAGGATACAATACGACGGTCAGGAGAAGGGAAATGAGTAAGAAAATACTGTTTATAACCCAGCGGAAATTGCTGCCCATGCATGATGGCGCTTTACTGGGATCAATGGGATTTTTAAAATTCTTAAGATTATTGGATACGGAGGTCGACTGTGTTTCGTTCTATGACACGGAAGATTATTCGGAAGAAGAAAGAAGCTATCTCTCCACATTATGCAATTCGTTGCACTCAAGCAAACTCGTCTGGAAAAGCACTGCTTTAAATCTTTCGATGAAATACCCGAATAGTATAAGAAAATATACACGAAATTCCATGCGAAAATTAATACAAAGAATGGCTGCGCAAAAATCGTATGATATCGTTATCATTGATCATCTGCAAATGGCTGAATACATAAAAGACGTCAAAGCCCCGCTTACGGTATTGAGTGAGCATAACGTCGAATCTGAAATATGGGAAAACTATTCAACGATTTGCAACAGGTTAATAAAACCGATAGTGAAACTCAATGCCCGAAGGACACGAAAATATGAAATCGAAGCATTAACGCGTTTTGATTATGTTTTGGCGACAACGGATAGGGATAAAGATAAATTATCAGCTTTTAATCCTGAGGCTAATATAAAGGTAATGCATCCTTACAGTTGTTTTGATATCATTAAAGATGAGTACTCTATTAAAAAAGTAAATAAAAAAATCTTATTTATTGGTACTTATGGATGGTATCCAAATGAAAATGCTGCATTGTTTTTGATTTGTGAAGTAATGCCAATAATAAGGGATTTGATTGAGGACGTAGATTTGTATTTAGTCGGTCAAGGTCCTACGCAAGAAATGTATAATCAAATCAAGGAATATAATGACATTATTATTACTGGCCGTGTGGAATCAACAGATGAATACTATCAAATGTGCGATCTCTTCATAAATCCAATTAATGATGGAAGTGGTGTTAATATTAAAATGCTTGAGGCTATGGGAAAAGGAATACCGATTGTTTCATCAAAATTTGGATTAAGAGGATTTAATGATACAAAAAAAGAATTTGTTAGTGTATTCACTGATGCTCGAGAATGCGCAAGTATTGTTGTAGATTTACTAAAAGATGAGAATCGAAGGGTAAATCAAAGTATACTTGCACGAGATGCTTATTTAAAGTTTGTTGAGCCCAAAGAAGATATTAAATGTATATTTTATTAATCAATATATTAAGTATACAATTAAATGTACAATTGAATGTACATTTAATTAGGTTATTTATTGGAGTGGAAAATAATTGATAATCAATGGAATAATCAGATATAATATTCCTTCAATTCTAAAAACAATATATATTAACTTCAAATATTTGAATTTCCGACAAGCAATCAAGTTTCCGATTATAGTATCTCGCAATGTAGTATTTTTAAGGGCAAAAGGAAAAATCAAAATTGAGGGTGATTTATCCTTTGGGATGATAAAAATAGGGTTTAGCACCGTTGGGATTATTGATTTAAAAAGTAAACACACAATGTTAGAGATTATAGGTGAACTAATTTTTAAAGGTAGTGCAATAATTGGAACTGGTTCTAATATAAGTGTCTCTGGTAAATTATCGCTGGGTAATAACTTTAAGATTTCTGCAAACAGTAATATATATTGTACAAATGAAATTGTATTTGGTAATGATTGTTTAGTATCATGGGACTGTCTTTTTATGGATACAGATTCTCACGATATAATTGACAATGACACTAAAGAGAAAATTAATTTTGATAAAGAAATATTAATAGGAGATAGGGTTTGGTTTGGTTGTAGAGTATTAGTATTAAAAGGCACTAGTTTAAAGAGTGATGTTATTATCGCATCTAGTAGTCTTTTAAATAAGTGTTATGATGGAAATAATGTATTAATAGGTGGAATTCCGGCTAGAATAATTCGAAGTGGGGTTAGTTGGCGCATATAAAGAAACTGTCTTATACGTTCAAAAGTAAGCGTCAAAGACACCATCACATAGAATTGTAGCCTTGAAGATAGTACAATCACAATAAATATGGTTGAAAAAGTTGAAAAAGTTTGCACACTTTTTCAACCAAAGCGGAGTGGTTGTATGAATATACAAAAAGTCACAACAGAGTACCGACTATCACAGTGGATGCAGGTGATACAGGAACGGCAATCCAGCGGACAGAGCATTAAGGATTTCTGCCAGGAGAAAGGAATAAGTAAGCATGCATACTTTTATTGGCAGCGACAGTTACGAAAGGTTGCATGTATGGAACTTTCAAAACGGAAAGAAGAAACCATCGTAAGCTGTGTCCCGGAAGGGTGGATGCAACTTTCCCAAGGTCAAGAAATAAAATCAACGCTGGATATTGAAGTCGGTGGCTGTCACGTCACCGTGGATGCGGAGACGGATCCTGAACTTCTGAAAAAAGTCTGCCGCATATTGAGGGTGCTGTAATGAGATGGAGTGACAAACCCGTGTACCTATGCTGCGGGCATACCGATATGAGGAAATCAATCAACGGACTCATGGGGCTGGTTAAAGACAACTTTTCCATCGATCCGTTTTCAGAAGCATTGTTTGTATTCTGCAACCGGCATCGGAACAGAATAAAAATCCTGGAATGGGACGGCGACGGATTCTGGTTGTATTTCAAACGTCTGGAGCGCGGACATTTTCGCTGGCCGGCAAAGGGAGACACTGCCACCATGGTTCTTGAAACCAAAGAATTATCTTATCTTATTGAAGGTGCGAAACTGGAGAAAAAGCTGAAACGAGAAGAAGTTTTCGAGCGGCAAATCTCTTGAAATATTTATCTCGAAACAGCGTTTAGAACCGCATGAAATCTAGCTTTTTTGCGGTTTTTATGGTATAATTTTCTTATGAAAACGCAAGAAACTTCAGCAGAACAACTGCTTGGAATAATTGAAGAAAAGGACCGCAAAATTGCTGAATTAGAGCAACAAGTACAGTGGTTTATGTCACAGATCCGCCTTGCTAAGCATAAACAATTTGGCGCATCAAGTGAAAAGACAGACGGTATTCAGATGCTCATATTCAACGAGGCCGAATCAAGCGCCGATATAAGCAAGCCGGAACCGAAGCTTGCCGAGGTAAAAGCGCATTATCGTAAACGGACACGCCTTACAACTGACAAATTGCCGAAGGATTTACCTGTTGAGGTAATTGAACACGAGCTTCCGGCAGAAGAGTGTATTTGTCCGAATTGCAGCAGTCAGTTACATACAATGGGCAGGGAAACTCGCGAAGAACTCAAAGTCATTCCTGCCAAAGCAATCATTGTACGGCACGTACGGCATATTTACGCCTGCCGTAATTGTGAAGGAACTGCCGAGCATGTTCCTATCATAAAAGCAGATATGCCGGAACCTGTCATCAAAGGCGGATTTGCTTCCCCCGAGACAATTGCCCATATAGCGGTACAGAAATTCATGATGGCATCCCCACTATACCGACAGGAGCAGGAGTGGAAACAAAACGGCATCCTGCTTTCCCGGCAGACGATGTCAAACTGGATGATCAAAGCCAGTGAGGACTGGCTGGAACCGATATATGAAGAGATGAAGCTTAGATTATGTGAGCATGAAGTGCTCCACGCAGATGAAACCACGCTGCAGGTGTTGAAAGAACCGGGAAAGACGGCGCAGTCAAAGAGTTACATGTGGCTGTACCGCACCAGCGGAGATACAAAACACCAGATTGTAATTTATGACTATCAAGTTGACAGAAAACATACCCATCCTGGAAAATTCTTAAAAGATTTTACAGGTTACCTTCATACAGATGGATACGAAGGTTATCATAAGCTTCCTGAAAACATAATCGTTGTGGGCTGCCTGGCACATCTTAGGCGGAAGTTTTTCGATGCCTTTAAAACCCTGCCCAAGGAGAAACAACCGGAATCCAGTGCGGCAAAAGGGGTTACCTATTGTGACAAGCTGTTCCACCTTGAAAAACAGTTTGCTTCCCTTACCCCGTATAAACGCCTTCAAGAGCGCAAACGCTTGTCAAAGCCTGTATTTGATGACTTTTACAATTGGATCAATGGGCTTGCTGCTTTGCCTAACACACTTCTTGGTAAGGCGGTACATTATGCCAAGTCCCAACAAAAATATCTTAAGAGATACCTGCTGAACGGACGTCTTGAAATTTCAAACAACCGTGCGGAACGTAGTATTAAACCTTTTGTAATCGGTCGAAAGAACTGGATCTTTACTAACACACCAAACGGCGCCAGGGCCAGTGCGATTTATTACAGCCTAATTGTGAGTGCGAGAGAAAATGGCTTGAATCCATTTGAATATTTAACATGGATTTTTACAAATGCCCCTAACTTAGGAAGAGCGGGTTACATATCTGAAATTAAAGACTTTTTACCTGGTAGTGCAGCCTTGCCGGAGAAAGTATTCACCCCGCAGCCCGGTAACGGAAGTCCGGAAAAATATGCGTGGGAGGAAGACTGATGAAGGTTGGAAAACATACGGCGTTTATGATAGATTTTATCTCTGATTTTGCTGACGGAAAGATATCAAGATATCTCTTCGAAATGGATTATTCAGGCTATGTTATTGAGCATTTTCCGAAGATGAAAAGGGAGAATGCTCGTTTAGCGCAAAAATTCGTCAGCACTGTCGATGATGTCTTCGAATATGCTCAAGCTAACAACATATCTGATGATGATTTTAGGATAATGGTTAACAATGCTCTTTGCGATCTTCTTGGAGTGGATGAGCCTGATTTAATGTAGCTCACGTCTGAATCTGTTTGACGCTTACAGATGAAAAGGGAGAATGCTCGTTTAGCACAAAAATTCGTCAGCACTGTCGATGATGTCTTCGAATATGCTCAAGCTAACAACATATCTGATGATGATTTTAGGATAATGGTTAACAATGCTCTTTGCGATCTTCTTGGAGTGGATGAGCCTGATTTAATGTAGCTCACGTCTGAATCTGTTTGACGCTTACGTTCAAAATACAAAACGTTTTCGTATTTGGGATAAGCCATTCAAAGGCTATTATTGTTAAGCTAATAAACGATGCATATTCATGATTTACGAATGTAGGGTGTTGTCTGGATTGAATAACCCTCCGTTGTTGGAATTTGAATGGAAGTGTCTTTTAATGATAAATTATCACAGAGTACATATAATCCGGTGTACAAGGTCTTCCCGGCTTTAGATCCCGGTCTGGTGGCGACAACCGAATTATTTGTTATAGTTGCACAGGTAATATTTAGATTGATACCCAGGGGGGAGCTTATTACCGCCTTAAGATCAGGCCATTCAATATAGTTATTCTCGAATATGATTTTAGCAGTTTTAACTTCATTTTTATTACCGACAGTCATAATAAGTGAGTTTTGCTTTTCAGAATACGGGGCAGGAGTTTTAATGACGATATGATTATCTCGTGCAATATAGGTGTCGGTAGGAGACGGGTTATCTAATCTGTAAGCGGGAAGGATACAATTATTAAAGCTCTCATTAACCATATAGGCATGAATTGTATTGTTAGAAAACGTGTAATTATGGATGGGTTGTCCGTAAGGCATCGCTAATTTATAGACATCAAACGTATTATTCTCCACAACGACGGTATCCATTTCATGTTGGTAGTAGCTTAGGCTTACCCAAAGCTCGTCGTAGGGTCTGTTAAAGATATCGGCATAAGATTTCTCTACGATATAGGTGTTATTCTTATAAAGTCGGTTAATTCCGTGATAGTCTCTCTTTGTGGCTGATTTGGATTTCATAAGTTCGGCATTGGATTTCGTAGCTGAGAATGAAATGTTATTTTTCCAATAATTATCTTCATAATCCAGATCCCAACAACTGAGGTAAGCGTCATATACTACTGTAGCTCGATTGATTACATGCAATCCCTCGACATGGTTATTGAAATAGTCGCATTTGTTTCCTTCGAAAAATATAAAGCAATGGTATAGCTCCGGTGACGGCGGCGCACCGTCCCAATCGTTGTCACTGGTTACGGTATTATCTCTAACTTCCAAGTAGGCCATCTTTTCAGCGACTTGAGAACCGTATGGATTCTCATTGGTAATTCCCTGAGTATAAAAAGCATATACGAAATTCTTGATATCATTGCCTATAAGTTCGGCGTGAGCTATCGGAACATCGTCAAGATAAATGAATCCTTTATAACGCTCTTTCAGATTTCTGCAGGTATTGTTATTAAATACAAAATGAGTGATGCCGAAGTCAGAGACTGTTGGATCAATAAATTGTACCTTAGAATCAGTAGTTTGTTTCCAGGTTAACAATCTAATATTCCCTTCAAAATAGCAATGCTCTATTTTGAAATTGTCTAGTTTTTTACTGCCTTGGATATTAAATATAAAAACATATCCGTTATTTTTTTGAGTGAACCGGATGTTTTCTATAGTGACTTGCTTTGCTTGAATGTTGAATAAAAATTCTTCACCAGTCGTATTAGTAAAAGCCAGTTCGGCTTTATTCGATGTCCCATTCATATTAATATTGCTGTTAATTAATTTGGCGTTAACCGAGCCGGAGATAAAATACTTACTGTCTACTAATATATTTGTACCTGAGTTTAGCTCTTTGCACAGAAGAGAATAATTTAAACTACCTTTAGAGGCATCATCCGGAATCATGCCAATTTGACTGCATGTTTTTCCGTTTAGTGTAGAGGATGAAACGGTTTTTGCGGCGAAAATATTTTGAGGTAACAAAAGACTAATTAGTACTGTTAATGAAATAATCACTGTAAGATGTTTACATTTATTCATAAGGCTCCTCTCCTCTCGAAGATAGCGAGCTTAGAATAAAAGCCGCTGATCCTTTGATGGACAGCGGCATAATTGCGTATTGTACTGCTAAAAAAATATAGCCGCAAATCCATCGTAAGATAGCGACTAATAGTCTAATAGTTCGGCGGCCTGGCGATCATCGGCATTACCCGGAAGACCCATAGCTTTGCGTCCTTTGCTTTCGCAAAGTTTGCCTTTATCGCTACCAAATATTCAACTAATCTTATGCTACCATACTATGTCAAATAATTCAAGTATTAATCAAATTTTGTCAATGCATCTAAAATTGGGGTACAGAATCTATAAATAAGTTATTTTACAGGGGTGAATGCAGCCTTGATACGACGGAATAACCAGTATGTTGGTTTTATTACGAAATAGAGCAGAAATAGAGAATCAGGCAGGCGAATGTGTTTGAACTCTATTTCAGATGGATATAGAGTTGACAGCATTTTAGAAAAGAAATAATTAAATTTGGAATTGTAATTATAGTATTTTGCATTTCTCAGAGAATATTCATGAGTTGGTTTTGGAGGTGAAGAAAGATTTGCGTCGTTTTTTATGCCTGAAAACTGTTCCATGACAATCCAAGCTAACTGCCAGGCTTTGGTATCATTTATCGCGGCGTTTAATAAATCATCGGGAAATTCGATACCATACAGCAGATCAAGCAATATAATAGTCTGATGCAATATTGGCAGCAATTCTAAATTTTCAGCAGCATCGATTATTCTTTTCCAATCAACACCTTGCATTATAAATTCTTTAATATCGTAAAGCCAACGTAATCGGTCCCATTTATGTTTGTACCCATGTACCATCAAAAAAATGAACCAGTGCGTGTCATCCATTACAAAAACGTGAGATCCGTGCAGTACATTTGTTTGGACATTAAGTTCAGATGCAGACGGGAAACCTTTGATATGATAAGAACGGATTCTCCAATGAAGCTCAACCACAATCGCATGTTTTTCGTTATAATATTGGAAATGATGTTCTTTTTTAAAATAAAATTTTCTTTGTTTGGGTGTTAATTCGAAATCTGGTGAGGTTCTTCTATAATCTAGTTCTTTTAACAACGTTTCTGTTTTAATCAATTCTTCGGGGTCGACTAGAATATCAATATCGCCAGAAGGTCTTAATGTAATATCTTCACCAATTCTAGTAGACAGCGGTGGCCCCTTTAAAAAAATAGGTTTTACTCCAAAGGATATCATGTATTTGGTAATCCGAACCATTTCTTCGGCTATGCTGATTGTATGTAGGCCATTTTTTAGACTATGTGTTTTTAGAGTATCCATAATATATAAAGGGATTGTCAGATTATGCTGAGATAACGCTTTATATAAAAGAGGGAAAAGACGATGAACTAGAGATAAACGCAATACTTTATCCCAATCTAACGAATTTGATTCTTCTTGATTAGGACTTATTCTTTGTGAGCATTCGAGAATAAACCTTAGTTCATATGGTATTTGAGGAATCGTGCTAGAATTAAAAGTCATAAATTAATGATCATTTCTTTCCATAAAATTGTATATAGGTGTACTTGATGAGTGCGACATGGTATAATTTAGAAAATATAATTGATTATTACATGAATAAGCATATTTTTCAACCAACTTATTTTAAAATTATTACTAATTGGAGAGTTTAAAATGGACACAATAATAGTTACTGGTGGTGCTGGATTTATTGGTTCTCACCTTTGCGAGAGATTGTTTTATGATGGCTGGCGGGTAATTAATGTAGATAATTTTAATGATTTTTATGATCCGTTAATTAAACGCAGAAATGCTGCAGATTGTAAAGAATTTTTGGTTCGCAATGGTTTATCTGGTGATAAATACATTGTTGCAGATGGCGACATCTGTGATATGATTTTCCTAAGAGATATTTTTAAAAAATTTCTTCCTCTGGCAGTCATTCACTTAGCAGCCTATGCCGGTGTTCGTCCGTCAATACAAAGACCTGAACTCTATGTTCAGGTGAATATAAATGGCACAACGAATGTACTCGAGTGTATGAAGGAATTTGGTGTCAAGTATCATGTTTTTGCATCATCTTCTTCTGTATATGGTAACAATTTAAAAGTGCCTTTTGCTGAAGATGATTTTGTTGACAAACCGATTTCTCCCTATGCCGCCACAAAAAAAGCCGGAGAATTACTATGCCATACATATCATCATCTCTATGATATTAATACAGCGTGTTTGCGATTTTTTACTGTATATGGCCCGCGCCAGAGGCCGGATTTAGCAATTCATAAATTTACTCAATTGATAATGGAGGGCAAACCAATTCCTTTTTATGGAAATGGTACTACCCAAAGAGATTATACCTATATTGATGATATTATTGATGGCATTGTCAGGGCATTGGATTGGGTAAGGAATGGTGAAAAAAGATATGAAATCTTTAACCTTGGCGAATCAAAAACCATCTCTTTATCAGAAATGGTTAATACACTTGAAACTGCATTAAACAGGAAAGCTGAGCTGGAAATGCTGCCGTCTCAGCCGGGAGATGTTGAGAGGACCTATGCAGATATTTCAAAATCAAAAATAATGCTTGATTACAATCCGACGACGGAATTTACTGAAGGCATTGCCAAGTTTATTAAATGGTACAGACGAAGAAACTATAGATAATAGCGAATATTTAAGATATACTAGAGTTGTATCAAGATGTTGGAGAAGTAAGGAGAGCCTTGGTATATGAGCAAAATTTCAATAATTGGAACTGGGTACGTAGGACTGGTTACAGGCGCATGCTTATCCGAATTCGGACATCGGGTAACCTGCTTGGATATTGATGATAAGAAGATAAGTGACCTAAAAAAAGGTATTATCCCTATCTATGAACCGGGGCTTGAGGATATTGTTTCAAATAATTACAAGGCAGGCAGATTGAATTTTACGACAGATTACAAGTTAGCAGTAGATAATGCAGAAGTCATTTTTATTGCTGTTGGTACACCGCCTCAGGATGATGGGTCAGCTGACTTGGAATATGTTCTTTCAGCGGCCGAATCCATTGCGGAAAATATGAATGACTATAAGGTCATTGTGGACAAGTCCACGGTGCCGGTAGGTACTGGCCGACTTGTGAAAAATGCTGTAGAAAAAGTATTAAAGAAACGTAATGCCCATATTAACTTTGATGTTGTATCGAATCCGGAATTTTTAAGAGAGGGTGCTGCGGTAAACGATTTTATGCATCCGGAAAGAATAGTCATCGGTTCAGATAGCTCCAAGGCTGAAGAGGCAATGCGTGATGTTTACAAAGTGCTTTATCTTAACAACCATCCGTTTGTCTTTACAAACCTTGAAACGGCTGAAATTATTAAATATGCTGCCAATGCTTTCCTTGCCACAAAAATCACATTTATTAATGAAATTTCACGTTTGTGCGAAGTGGCAGGGGGAGACGTACAGCAGGTATCAAAAGCGATGGGGCTGGATAAACGTATCGGGAAATTTTTCTTACATGCCGGGCCGGGTTACGGGGGAAGCTGCTTTCCAAAGGATACAAAAGCGCTGGTCCATATCGGAAAACAGTTTGGGGTCGACATGTCCATAGTCGATTCGGTGATCCACTCCAATCATGCTCAAAAATTAAGAATGGTGGATAAAATTATTGCAGTAATGAATTCAGTCGAAGGCAAAAAAATTACAGTATTAGGACTGGCGTTTAAGCCCGGAACCGATGATATACGTGAAGCGCCTTCGATTACGATTATTCATGAGTTACTCAAACGGGGTGCTAATATCACAGCCTATGACCCGGTTGCTATGGATAATGCAAAAAAATATGTTTTTTCTGATGTGGATATCAATTATGCTGAGAATGAATACGAGGCGACGAATGATACTGACGCTGTTGTTATCCTAACAGAATGGAACCAGTTTAGGAGCCTTGATTTAAATTCGATAAAGAATCGGATGAAGAGTCACTATTTCTTCGATTTCAGGAATATTTATGATAAAGAATCGCTGGAAACACTTGGTTTTGTTTATGATGGCGTAGGAAAAAAAAGCTCTATTTGAAAGGATGGATACAGTGGATATTTGGCGAATTATCAATTCAGTTCTGCGCAGATGGTGGCTTATTGTTATACTGACAGTATTTCTCGGTATTATTGGTTATTTTATTAATATATATTCGGCACAAACTATATACAGCGCTAATACGACGATGTACGTTTTAAATAAAGATCGCGTTGAGGGACAGACGTTAAGCTCATCAGACTTATATGTAAGCCAATCGCTAATAACACAGTATTCTGGAATTTTCTACAGCAGAGCTGTTTCAACTGCAGCAGCAGAGGAACTTAATATGTATCATATTTCTGATAAAATGCTGGCTTCTATGGTGAGTATTTCCAGTGAGAAGAATTCGAACATCCTGGTGGTCACGGCAGTATCTCCTGACCCTAATCTTGCAGCCGCGGCAGCAAATGCAATGTCAAATGAATTTATATTGCTGATAAAGGATATTACGAAGAGTGATTTTATCGGAATTATTGATGAAGCACAGGTTCCCGCGATTCCGGATAATAATAATGGACTTTTGAAGACTCTGCTTTTTGTTTTTGGAGGAATAGTCATTGCTTTAGGAATCATTTATTTGCTTGAATATTTTGATACAACGATCCGTTCATCGGAAATAATAGAAGAGAATTTAAAATTACGTGTCATTGGTATTATTCCTGAACACGATATTAGCTAGGGGGAATGAGAATGCAACTAAAAACCTTCAATGTATATAATAATAGCAATAAAGCTGTCCACGATGCTTATGATATGCTGACAGCAAAAATCCATATTAACAACAATGAGAAAAAGTTAAAGACTTTTGCGCTGGCGAGCTGTAATCCGAAGGAAGGAAAAACATCGCTGGCAATCAGTCTGGCAATATCTATCGCTCACTCCGGTTGGAAAGTGCTTCTTGTTGATGCCGATATGAGAAAACCAACCAACGAGAAGAGGCTCAATCAGGAATCCCAATTGGGTTTATCGGAGTACCTGTCCGGAAAAATAGAACTCAATGAAGGAATATGTGAAACGAATATCACCAATCTGACATATCTTTCTTGTGGGATGAATCCCAACAACCCGGTCGAGCTATTGTGTTCAGTACGCTTTAAGCAGTTATTGGAAAAGGTACAAAGCAATTATGATTATGTGCTTTTCGACACGCCTGCTTTGGAAAGCGTTGCTGATGGTTCGATCATAGCATCACATGTTGATGCCGCATTATTGGTAGTGGAGGCTGGAACCACCTCAATGAAGAGTTTAAAGCGTGCGAAGGAACAGTTGGCGAGTCTCGGCGCTAACCTAACGGGTGTCGTGTTGAACAAAATGAAGAGACGCGATTATAAGAAATACTATGGATCCTATGATTATTTCACGAAGGCAAGAAAGACGAAAAGGTCTCTTTTAGGGTATTTGAAAAACTTTTTATTACCGCCATCTGATCAGGGAATTCCTAAAAATTTTTAGTATTTCTTTACGCAATATTATTTTCAATACGATGAAAAGGGAAATCGGGGAAATATGTTGGAATATGGAAATATTTTTCTTGACTCTCTTCTAAATAAATGCTAATATTTAACTACAATAAATAAAGAACCCTTATAAAACTTATAACTGACAATAGCAAACCTGCTGAAAAGCAGGGACGCAAAGCTATAGGGCCTGTAAGATGGCAGCCAGCTACCAAAACTAGGTTTTTTTGTTTTCTAAAACTTATTACTGATAATGGCAAACTTGTTGAAAAGCAAGGACGCAAAGCTAAAGGGCCTGTAAAATGGCAGCCAGCTACCAAAATTAAGTTTTTTTATTTTTTACAAGGGATATCATTTCTTAGAAAGGACCAATATAAAATTATAATAGAATGATAATTGTTACTTATTTAAAATAATGATAAAATAAAAATATATACAAATATATAGCTTGACTAAATAAGTGTGAAATCAGCAATATTTATTTTCGAAAGGTGGAGAAGAAAAATGAAAACATACGTTAAACCTAGTCTTGAATGTATTGAATTAAGAACAGAGGAAAGCTTGGCCTGCATTGCGTCTACGCCAGTGTCGATACCAGGATCTAATCCGGGAAACAATGGCAATCACAATGGTTGGGGCAACGGTAACGGTAATGGTAATGGTAATGGCAATGGCAATGGCAAACATTAAGTAATTCTTCAAAAATGCATTAGAAGATCGCCCACAAATATGGTATAATTTACTTGAACCTGTCAATATAAGGCAGGTTCATTTTTCAGTGAAAGAGATGATCATTTATGAATTGTTTATACTATCAGATTGCCGGGTTGACGATAAAGGTTATTTCAAGCCGCTTAGATGGTTTCCGTACACTTGATGCTTTTGCGATGGATCATCCTTCTGAGATAATTGATCTGGAAATCATGACGACACCAAGCGTTCACGTTTCTATTCCTGAAGGGAAGCTGCTTATTGATGATCAGGCCAAATGGGTGTGTATTCCCGGAGCATATTATAATACATCGGTTTATCTGCCTAATGAAACCACTGGCGAAGTGATTTGCAGGGCAGATGCCAATGAAGACTGGAGCAGCGCAGAGATTACCTATGTAGAAAATGAAGAGATCGTTGAAGCGATTGTAGCCGGTTTCTTATTGGAGATCATATTCCGAAACCGTTTGCTTTTCAAACAAGGAATCGTCATTCACGCCTCGGCGATATCCTGGGAAGGGCAGGGAATTGTGTTTACAGCCCCTTCAGGGACTGGAAAGTCTACCCAGGCGAAGCTTTGGGCAGAGCATATGCAGGCCCGGGTCTTAAATGATGACAGACCTGCAATAAGACTAATAGATCAAAATCCCACTATTTACGGTACCCCATGGAGCGGATCAAAAACGCTATATTATAATGCGTCGGCTCCTCTGAAAGCAATTGTTTTATTGGAGCAGGCTTCGAAAAATGAGATTATCAATTTATCTGCAGCGCAAGCGGTATCCAAGATCATGCCCAGATGTTTTTTACCGTACTATGATCAGGAGATCATGGGCATGTGTTTAAACACCCTGGGAGAGATGCTCTCCGGTATTTCTGTATACCATCTTAAATGCCGTCCGGACATGGGGGCAGTAAAGCTGCTGCACCAATGTCTGGCGAATCAATATTTCATATAGATTTGAAAAAATGATTGAGGTAACAAATGAAAAGCAGTATCTGGAAACGAGTAATATGGACCATTGGTTTATTTATTTTACTTGTACTTCTTGTCGTCGTCTCGTGGAAACTAAGCAGTCAAACTGGAACACAGTCCAATCAGCTGAGTATGAGAATCGCAGACCAGATGATTGACCGGCTGGATAAATACTTTGATCTGAACCGGTTAGATACTTTCTGGAAAGTCACCTTTAATCAGCTGCTGCGGAAGGCCGCTCATTTTATGGAATATACAGTCATCGGCTCTGTGATGTGCATCATGCTGAATGTAGCTTTCAAAAGGGCTTTACCTGCAGCGGCAGTCTCAGTGATTATTTCCCCTCTGTTTGGTTTTATCGATGAATATCATCAAAGATTTGCACCCGAGCGGACGCCCAGGCTATTGGACATTTATATTGACACAGCCGGGGTATTAACAGGTGTTATTCTTATTACGGTGTTTTTTCTGGTGCTTAATTATATTAGAAAGCTGAAAGGAAGAATCAAGGAATTGGAAGAAATAAAATGATTATTACCAATAATAATATAAAAACAAGAATCTTTTTAAATTTATATTAAAACTAATGTTTTTCCTTGCTTTTTTATGGTAGAATTTATAATCATAGCATAGAGGAGTGAATAAGCTTGAAAATTAAAGATGGCTTCATGCTGCGTGAAGTTGCAGGGCAATGGGTAGTCGTTCCTTTAGGTGAAAGGGTCGTAGAATTTAACGGTATCATGACGCTGAGTGAGAGCGGAGCCTTGCTGTGGAAAGTATTAGAGAATGAAGTCGCTGAAGAAGAATTGACTGAGGCCATTATCAAAGAATATGATATTGATCGTGAGACAGCTGAGGCGGATGTTCGTGAGTTCGTCAATGTATTAAAAGAAAAATCCTTAATTCAATAAGGCTTAGCGTTTTCTGGAATATTAAGATGACAATCGTGATGAGGAGAAACAGATATGACGCTAGGGTGGAGTGAATTGCATTCGCAATTGATTGCTGGCGCGATGGAGAAAAAAGAGTTTTTTTCTGCTTCTTTTGAACTGACAGCCAGGTGTAATCTTCAGTGTAAAATGTGTTATGTCCGTCGTTCTGCCAATGATAAGATAGCTAGAAGTAAAGAACTGAGTACCGCCGAGTGGATTCGTCTGGCCGAGGAAGCCAGGGATGCGGGGCTTTTGTTACTGGCTTTAACTGGCGGAGAAGTCTTCCTGCGTGAGGATTTTAAGATCCTTTATGAAAAGTTTATGAAATTAGGTTTTATTCTCCAGATTCTCACCAATGGTACGTTGATTACGCCTCAGATTGCCGACTGGCTTGCCGGGATGCCGCCGTCCAAAGTAAGCATTACAATTTATGGTGCTTCACCGGAAGCTTATCAAAGGGTAACGGGCTTTGCAGAAGGATTTGACAAAACAATACGGGCAGTTGACAGCTTGCTTACCAGAGGCATCAATACGAGTATTAGAACAACCGTTATCAAGGAGAACGAGGACGAATTTGACGGTATATTTGATCTTGCACTGCGAAGAGAATTGCCTCTGGGAATTGTGAACTACATTTCACCGAGCAGGGAAGCAGACAATAGTGATCCTTTAGGAAACCGTCTTTCACCGGCCGAACTGTTCCGTTACGAAATGCATATCGCACAGCGTCAGCGCCAAGTTCGTCCGGATAACGATGCCAGTAAGACGAGAACGATCGACACGATGGACGAAGATGCCTTTTTCAGCCAAATTGCTGATCAACATAAAGAGGAGCCCGGATCAGCTTTTCCTTGCACGGCTGGCTCATGTGCAGGCTGGGTAACCTGGGACGGAAGACTGCTTCCGTGCGGACTCCTGGATAATCCGGAATCCTATCCCTTGAAGATCGGTTTTTCGGCGGCTTGGGAAGAATTAAAGCAAAAATGCAATATCATTCCTGCTTGCAAGGAATGCCGGCAATGTCAATATCAAGCCTTATGTGAACATTGCCCAGCAAGATTATACCAGGAAACTGGTCGTTATGATAAGCCTGCGCCTTATCTTTGTGCATTAGCTCGAAGCCGCATGGAATATAAAAAAGCTTGTACGCATAAAAAAGACAGACATTGACAAATGTGATAGAAAAGGATGTTAATTGAAATACAAATGAAATATAAAGTAAGCAAAATATAGCTGAATAATTTGTAGAGATATATTGCAAATGTTGGAAATATCAGCTAAGATATATCTGGTGGGTTATATTTATTTTGAAAAATACGATCTTAAAGAATAAATAGATTTTTTCCAGGAGGTGGAAAGATGAAAAAGTACATTAAACCACAGTTTGAGTACGTTGCATTATTATCTGAAGAAAGATTTGCAGTTGCTAGTTCCGGCTGTACGCTTTTTGGAACTTGTCCGGTAGATTGTACAACGGTTACTGGTACAGATGCTGCAGGTCATTCTTATGTATTTCCAATAAACTATAATGATCCTTACTAACATTTGAAAGGAAGGCGAAGCAATGAAAGTGTATATAAAACCTAAAATAGACTATGTTAAGCTGACTGCACAAGAGAAGTATGCAAGCGGTTCTTGTGTAAGGGTTTATTTGGAGCCAGGAGAATGTCCCGCTTATTGGGATACATTAAACGTGTCATAATGTGATATCTTTTATTTTTGACAAATAAAATTATAATGTAATTAACATATTATTTCAGGACGATGGCATATCTGTTTCAGGATATGCTTTCTCATTATTTATTGCTTTATCTACAGCAGATGAATATTGAATTGGTTTTCAAGGAGTGTTTTTTTTGTCTTTATCTTTCTTCCAGGTTGCCGGTATGGACATAAAACTAACGAATAATGGTTACGAGCCGTATCATTACATGCGGGATTTTATAATAACCAATCAAGTGGAAGCTGATATCAACTATCTTCTCCAGACGATGAAACAGATTGAATTTCCTCAAGGAGAGCTGATCTCTGATAGTTCGACCTGTTTTAAGTGGATGAAGAAAACTTCCGGCCAGGGAGGGCATTATGTTTACCTACAGGAGTATGGCATCGGTAAGATAATGACGCTGATGGATATCTCGGAGGATTGGCGTAATGCTATTGTTACCTGGTATGATTACAGCGGCGATGAGGAAAACTTCAGGAAAAACAGTCACGCTCAAATATGGCCATCCGTTCATAATATGCTGGGGATGGTTTTCAGGTATTGTCTATTGGAGTATGACGGTTTAGTGATTCATGCCTCAACTTTGAAATGGAATGGCAAAGGTATTATGTTTTCGGCACCTTCGGGAACCGGGAAGTCTACGCATGTGAAGCTTTGGCAAGATTATATTCATGATGTCAAAATCCTGAATGATGATACACCGGCTGTCAGAATCATTGAGGATCGGCCATATGTTTTTGGTACGCCTTGGAGCGGTTCTGAATTTCTTCATAGTAATGACTCCGCTCCTTTATCTGCAATCGTCATGTTGGAACAGGCCAAGGAAAATCAGATATTCAGATTAAATAATCAGCAAGCAATTAACCGTTTAATGCCCAGAGTTTTTCTTCCTTATTTTGACCAAAACATGATGAATAAGGCACTCAGTATTTATGAAAAAATCATTCGTAGTGTCCCGGTGTATCTGCTGCAATGTCGTCCTGATCGGGAAGCTGTGGAGTTGGTTTACCGATGTCTGGAGTAAAAAGAGTTAAAGCTGCAAATCTGTTCCCTTTGGTTTCAGATCTTCTCGAAAAAGGTCAGAGTGTCAGGCTTTCTGTTTCAGGTGACAGCATGTATCCTTTTTTGCGGGATGGCATTGACAGCGTGGAATTTTCCGTCGGGACTTTTGAAAATCTCAAAAGAGGGGATACTGTTCTGATCCGAAGGACGAATGGCTACTACGTAATGCACCGGGTCTGTCGAAAAAAAGCGGACTGTTTTTATATGGTCGGTGATGCCCAGCAATGGATTGAAGGGCCGCTCTATCCCGAGCAGCTGATTGCTGTAGTCAGCGCGATTTGGCGTAAAGATCACCATATTCCGTGTTCAAAATGGTGGCTAAAGCTATTGGTAAACATTTGGTTAACGCTGCGGCCTTGCAGGTATTTCATTCTGCGGGTTTACAGAAAACTGAGAAAAATATTTTAGACAAAATTACGGAGATCTACGGCACAATGGTAACAGACAGTACAGAATCGGGAGCTAGACCAGATGATCATCAAAGATGAATTCATTAAAGGCATTCACTTTATTCGTTGGATAAAACCGGATATCATGCCCTTTATACCGATGCTTATTTGTATTTTACTCATCAGTTGCACCGGAGGGCTTTTCGGGGTAGCGATCGCTATTTTATCCAAGCATATGATTGATTATGCGGTGGCCGGAGAACTCGCTCGGGCTGGATTCGTTGGTATTGCCTTTGCAGGAGCTATCATTCTTAATCTTTTGTTATCGATCGGGAATTCTCTTCTTTCAATCCGCGTCAGCGAAGCATTTTCCAATGCGATGAGGCAGCGTTTTTTCAAGAGGCTGTTAGAAACGGAATGGCTGCCGCTTTCCAGCTATCACAGCGGTGACCTTATCACACGTTTGACCAGTGACGTGGGGAATATCACCAATTCTATTGTGGGTGTTATCCCGGGTATATTTGCTTTGGGCGTGCAGATGGTCGCTTCCTTAATGACCCTGTTATATTATGACCCGAGGCTCGCCGTCATTGCCTTTATTCTGGGTCCTTCCACCGTGCTCTTGAGCCGTGTCTTTGGCCGCAAGCTTAAAACACTAAATATCAAAGTACAGGAGTCGGAGAGCCTGTACCGTTCCAATATTCAGGAAGCAATCCAAAATTTTATTATTATCAAGGCGTTCCGTTTGGAGAAGCATCACAGCGATGTTCTGCAAGGGTTGCATCAGAACCGGATGGAATGGATTCTGAAGAAGAACAGGGTGACTTTATCCGCGAATATGATCATCTCTGCCGGTTTTTGGACAGGATACTTGGTTGCGTTTGGCTGGGGGATTTTTCGGCTTTCTCAGAAAGCCATTTCTTTCGGGACCTTAACGGCATTTCTAACATTAGTGCAGCAGGTCCAGACACCTTTTGTCGGTTTGGCGAGGACATTCCCGCAGATTATTGCGATGTTGGCTTCCACTGAAAGGTTAAGGGAACTGGAAAAAATGGCCTTGGAGAAGAGAGAAGGACAGGTTCCAAAATTGAAGGATGTGGGAATAAGCTTCCAACAAATGAGCTTTTTTTACACGGAAGAAAAGGAAACACCTGTCTTGGATAAGATTACGCTGGAAATTGCCCCGGGAGAGCTCGTCGCTTTGGTTGGCCCTTCCGGTGTTGGCAAGACGACGCTGATCAGGCTTGTGCTGGCGTTGTTGAGACCCTCCGAAGGGGAAGTATACTTTACAGATAATACAGGAAAACGGTACGAGGTTACGGCTGCGACGAGGGAATGGATCACCTATGTACCGCAGGGGAATACGTTATTCAGCGGGACAATCGCCGCGAATTTGCGCAGCGGGAAGCTGGGTGCGACTCCTGATGAGATGGAAAAAGCCCTCCTGGCTGCCTGTGCCTGGGACTTTATTCAGGAGCTGCCGAATGGAATGAATACTGTTATCGGGGAGGATGGCCATGGGCTTTCGGAAGGACAAGCCCAACGTATTGCCATTGCACGTGCTTTCTTAAAAAAGGCGCCTGTTATGATTCTGGACGAGGCAACCTCCGCGCTGGATATGGAGACAGAGTTAGAAGTCCTAAAGGCCATCAAAGATTTTAGCAGTAGGTGTACCTGTCTGCTTATTACCCACCGGCAGACTGCTTTAAAGATGTGTTCCAGGATTTTGAAGATTGATAACGGAAAATTATCCGTTGAACCTAGTAGAACGATTCATAATTATCAATAACATTGAAGTTACTAGCTTTGCCCGGGTTGGTCTTCGTAATGATAACCGCTTTCGGCAGATTGCGCCCTCCATGGCGCAAACAGCCGCGCTGCGCAATCCGTGCTCCGCTTGACACTGGCTACTCATTACGAAGACGGATCTGGGGTTAGTCTAAGCTTTAATCTTTTTCTAACAAAAATAGGACGTAACGAAATTTTTACTATCGTTACATCCTTAATATTATTTTAAGAGGATTCATTTTGCTGACTGAGCTCTGTCCCAGGTGTAGTTAGCCGCGGTCATTTGGGCTTCAGTCCTATTCTGCGGGGATGTTTCCCCCATGGCCCAGTCCGAAGTTACATCGAGATAGTACCATTTTGCATCGATTTTGATCATATTCCAGGCGTGGTAGCCTTCAGGATAATAACCGGTAATGATCTTCGACTCCAGGCCTGCCTGCTGCAGCATTTTCTTCATCAGCATGGCATATCCCATGCAGGTTGTTCTGTGATCCGTCAAAGCAGTATAGGTGGTTATTTGTTTCAGGCTGTAATCATATTTCACGTTTTGCACGATCCATTGATGGATGGCAGTTTCTTTGCTTAAGTCGTTCATCTTGGGTGTGATCAGCTTGGCAACAAGCTTTTTCACTGTGCTGTCTACATATTTTTCTTCTTCTTTGGTCGTATGATAGTTGAGGGTGAAATTAATATCCAATTGGCCAGAATGATAGGAATATGTATAACCCATTTCTTTCCACGACAGGCTGAGGTAATCATCACTGCCGGCAGATTGCAAAAAGATGTTTTTGAGGTCTGCGAGGACTGGGGTTGTGTCACCGGTATAGTGAAGGGAAAAAGAATCATCCCGGTCGGTCATATCTGCGGCGATATATTTCTGGAGGTCCGCAATGCATGTCACTGTTTCACCATCCGCCAGGGCAGGTGCCGGGCTGTTCAAAAGCAGCAGGGATAATGTGAGGGCAGTGGTGGCAACCAGGGAAACAATTTTTTTGGACATCGAAAACATCTCCATTTCATTCATTTGTTGAAAACAAAAATGCCGCTTAACCTTTTTCAGGCAAAGCGACAAAAGCTTTGAATAACCGTTCGGTGGCTTGGCAGTCATCAGTATCCATACTGGAAGACCCATAGCTTTGCGTCCTTAGCTTTCGCTAAGTTTGCCTTTATCGCTGATCATTATTTAGTTGTCAACAAACATGAACCGGAGTAAAGAAAAACATTACGCATAGTCAGGTAATGTTACACATATACTGAACTACCGGCAACCCGACTTTCATAGCATAAATAGAACATATGCCTTAGACTCGTGGCTTTGCGTCCTTGCCTTTCGACAAGTTTGCTTTTTACATGCAGCAGTAAAAATATTGGTATTAATTGTATTTTATTATAGATAATAAGAAATGTAAATAGGTTGTCCGTATTTTTTATTTCGAGATGTCGAAGGAAGCGAAAAGTAGTAATAGAATTAGAGAATTTTAGGGATTTATATTATAAATTTAATACTTTGTGACACAAGAAAATGGATTGACAGGAAAATATTGTAAGCATATAATGGGCATATATGTTTCGAAGCAATCATAAATTCAAATATTGTGAATTTGTTTATTGTGGGAGGGGAAGGAAATTGAATAAAAAAGCATATACGGCTCCAAAGCTTATTGTACTAGGTAATGTGGCTGAGTTAACGAAAGGTTCCAAAGGGACGTGGACAGGTTTAGATATCGTTGTCTCTTATTCAGTAGCTCCAGATGATCCTGAAATTTTTGGCAGCTAAGTTGATAAAACTATGAAATAATACCGGAAAAGGGCAAACCAGTTGAAAAGCTGGGACGCAAAGTCAGAAGTCTAAAGTGCAATATTTGTACAATGACCGTTCGGCTGCCAAAATGTTGGCGGTTTTTTTATTTTCTGGACTTACATAAATACTTAAAAGATAGAAAATTACTTTCTCTTGGCTTGGGAGTACGCATATCTCAGTATGCTTACAGGGGAGTCAATAAAAGATTGGAAGATGGTGAAAGAATGAAGAAAAGAAAAGCGTTTATCCCGGTTTGTTTGGTTTTTGCTATGCTATTTACACTTGTAGCTGGTCCGGCAGCATTTGCGGCGCTGAGTTTTAATGACAAAACATTTACCGGTGCTTATGGAACATTTAATGGTCCTACAGCTTCTGTAGTTTATAATGGAAAGCTGTATGTAACAGATTTCTACAACGGCCGTGTCGTTGAGTTTGATGCCGATACCGGTAATTTCTTGTTTGAATATGGTCAGACAGGGAGCGGCAATAATCAATTTAATTGTCCCAGTGGAATTGCCGTTGACGGTTCAGGCTTCCTCTATGTTGCAGACACGTATAATAACCGGATTATCAAGTTTAAACCCAATAATGGAGCGATCACTGGGTGGACTACTTTTGGCAGCGGCTATAATATGCCACAGGGAGTCACTGTAAAAGGGACGAATGTCTATGTTGCCGATACCTACAATAACCGCATCCTAAAGTTTTCGGATTTGAGTGGCAGTTCTTTCGTGGAAATCGGAAGTGCAGGGGATGCCAATGGTAAATTTATGAGACCGTATGATATTGCTGTTGATTCATTTGAAAATATATGGGTATGCGATACTTTTAATAACCGCGTTCAGAAATTAGATAAAAACGGAGTTTACATTGGAAAAGTTACATCGGATATGTGTTATGGGATATCAGTTGACAAGTACGATAACATCTATGTAGCCGAAAGACAAAATAGTGTAATTAAGTGCATTAAGGCCTATGCAACGCCGATTGCTTTTATCAGTACCTCTAGCGGGTTTGTCAGACCGATTGGAACGGATGTCGATTCTAACGATAAGCTTTGGGTGGTTGACGTTAACTCCGGTAAGGTTCATTATGCTCAGATACAGAATCCAAATATTGTGCCGGTTACTTCTGCAATAACGCTGGATATTCCTGCGTCGAACACCAATGACAAACTGGACGTTAGTAGTTCCGTTAATTTGGCCGGTGGTGTAAGAAGCGGTATCTTGCCGGCAATCACGATCAATGCACATACCAGTATCAGTACGTTGCCTGTTGAAGTAGAAATACCGGCTGGGACTACGGTAACCGGCCCAGCGGGTTGGACTGAAGAGATTAATGTCCCTACGGTGAAAGCAAACAATACGGTAGATCCGGGAACCGGCAATACCGTAAGCAGTGTTATTGAAATCGGTTTTGGGAGTACACTTTTAACATTTGATCAGGCTGTTAAGATTGTGATCCCTGGAAAGGCTGGACAACAGGTTGGATATTCCCACGGTGGCGGGGCTTTAACGCCTATTACCCGAGTGCTTACCGGAAATACACAAGCAATAGCGAATGCTGAGATTCCGGCTGGCGGCGAAGGCAAAATCGATGTGGGTGCTGATTTGGTTATTTGGACGAAGCACTTTACGTTATTTGCGACCTACACTTACACTGGCGGCGGCGGTGGTGGCGGTGGCGGCGTAGTTCAAAATACGACTCCGGCTTCAGCTCCCCGTATTGCTGGAGCAGACCGCTTTGAAACAGCTATTGCAATTGCTGAGCAGGGTTGGCCTAACGGAGCGGATACTGTCGTCTTAGCTTATGGATACGACTTCCCGGATGCTTTGGCTGTTACTCCTTTAGCCAAGAAACTGAATGCACCGATCTTGCTTACCGATAAGATAACGCTCACGTCTTCTACACTTGCTGAGATACAGAAACTCAAAGCCAAAAAGATCGTACTTGCTGGCGGAACAGGTGTTATTTCTCAAAATATTCAAGATTCCCTCGTTGCGGCCTATGGTCAGGCGAATGTCACACGTTATGGCGGAGAGAGCCGCTATGCTACGGCTGCAGCAATCGCCGGAGCTCTTGGCAATTCGACCGGCAAAGCTATTATCGTCAATGGGGAAAACGGACACTATTCGGATGCCCTGGCAGTATCTCCGTACGCGGCTGCCAACGGGATACCGATTCTCTTCACCCGAGCTTCAGCACTTCCGGCAGAAACATCCGAAGTAATCACTGACCAAAAAGTTACATCAACCATTGTTATCGGCGGTGAAGGTGCGGTTTCAGCAGGCGTGCTTTCTCAGCTGCCGAGCGCCGTACGTTATGGCGGTGAAAATCGTTATGCTACCTCAACGATGATTATCAATGGTTTGAATTTTAAATATGACAAGGTCTTTATTGTAACAGGTTTGAATTTCCCGGATGCTTTGGTAGCAGGAAACCTCGCTGCGTATACCCAATCCCCGCTGTTAATGGTAGATAAAGGATTGCCTGATGCAACAAAAACATTTTTGACAACGAATAAAGCAAGTATCAAGGATATATCAATTGTCGGCGGTCAGGGAGCTGTTAGTACTTCCCAGGTCAATGAAATCCAGAACACATTAAAATAAACTTTTAAGTAAGTTATTTCAGAGAGGAAGCAGCGAAACTGCAGTTTCGCTGCACTCTCTCTTTTGTATTTCATTGTTGAAATCGTTGAAAGGTAGAGTTCATTGATGAAGCAATTGAGCAGCACAAGAAAAAAATATACAATCTTTGGCTTAAATGTGGTCTCTGATTTTACTTTGGATGAACTCTTTCCTAGCGATGAAACAGGTGAGATAGAGATTATTCATGGTACAGTACCTAGAGAAATAGATGATGTGCTAGAAAAAAATGAATTATTTCAAGCATCTCGCCGGGAATTACTCTTAAATATCCGGGGAGTTGCGAAATATTTAATAACGGATGGGAAAACAATTGTCGTCGAACCCTACGCTGGTGCGAGCTATTCTGCCATAAAGCTGTATTTACTCGGTACGGCGTTTGGTTCATTGCTACTGCTCAGAGGTTTGCTTCCAATTCACGGTACAGCTGTCATGATAGATGGGAATTGCGTTCTGGTGACCGGAATCTCCGGTGCCGGGAAATCAACGCTTTCGTTGGCCTTCAGAGAAAAAGGCCACTGTCTATTAACAGATGATATTGCTGTGCTGTGTATCAAAGAGGATTCGGTCTGGGTACAACCCAGCTATCCGCAGCAAAAAATATGGCGCGATAGCGCCGATTCCATTGGAGTCAGTGTTGATTCTCTGGTCCAAGTAAGTTTAACCAGGGGCGATAAGTATTTTTTGCCTTCCAGGGAGAGTTTTTATCGGGAATCCGCAAAACTAACCGCGATTTATGAGCTGAAGGCTGAAGAGTGTCATGAGGTTTGTATTCGTCAACTGCAAGGAAGCAGAAAAATGTCTGCCTTGCTGCAGCATACCTATCGCGCAGAACTGCTGCCTTATTTTGGTTTGGAAATGGCCCATTTTATTCAGTGTGCGGATGCTGCCAATAGAACCCCGGTTTATCAGTTGATTAGGCCGAATAAACTATTTACGACGGAGCAGCAGATTTCATTAATTAAAGCAGAACTGATAAGAATCAGTCATGATATCGTGAATAATTAATACAATTTTAATATTTAGATTTTATAAACAAAGGATTTGATGCATTTGACCTCTTATAAAAGATTTAGCAATATAAGATTTATCAAGTGCTCACTGAAAGAAAAGTTACTGCTGATTTCTTCGTTCCTGCTTCTGGGAATTGTACGTTTTTTGATTCTCATCATTCCATTTAAATATATAACGCTGCTTATTGGGGAGAAGATGGCGGATTCACCGAGCACAATGGATCAAAAAAAATATAGAAAAGCACTGAAAATTGGAAGAGCAGTCAGCTTGGTGAGCCGTTATACGCCTTGGGAAAGTAAGTGTTTGGTTCAAGCGGTTACAGCACTCTTCTATTTAAGAATATTTGGGATCCCATATACCTTGTATTTAGGTTTGGACAAAGGTGAAACAAATCAATTGCTGGCGCATGCCTGGCTGAGGTGTGGTGAACTTATCATTACCGGCAACGATGAAAAGGACCGTTTTAAGGTAGTGGCACAATTTGCTAAAGTATCATCATCTCAAATAAGTTGAAAGGAAGCATTGATATCATGGCAGCGAATCGTAAAAAGATTAACCTGGAATCATATGTCGTAAGGCCAAATGATCTCCCTACAACAGAGGTAAGCGGGGAGATTGTCATGATGAACCTGGAAAAGGGACAGTACTTAGCACTGGACTCTGTAGGTAGCCGAATATGGGAGCTCTTGGAGGAAGAACAGGCTGTAAAGGATATTATCAAGCGCTTAATCGATGAGTATGAGGTAGAAGAGCAAACTTGTCAGGAACATGTGCTTGAGTTCATGAACAGACTTTATGAAGAAGGATTGCTGCAATTAAATGAAATCAAGTGAAAGATACGGATGTTATGCTGCTTAACAAGCTATTGTTTTAAAAATAAAAATATCTGGAAAAATATATAATTTTATGGCATGATTAGTTTACCGTCTTAAATATTTAAAATCTCCAGCTAATCGCATAAAAATTTTATTTTTTTTACTATAGAATTACTTAATATAAAAAATGATATTTATTTTTATATTTGGAGGTTCATCCATGAAAGTTACTAAAGCCGTAATCCCTGCAGCAGGACTGGGGACAAGATTTCTGCCAGCGACGAAATCTTTGCCGAAAGAGATGCTGCCGATTGTTGATAAGCCGACCATTCAATATATTGTAGATGAGGCGATTGCTTCCGGAATCGAAGATATCTTGATTATTATCGGCAGAGGAAAAGGGTCCATTGTCGATTACTATGACCGCTCACCTGAATTGGAAGCTCATCTGGAGAAGAATGGCCAATTGGAAATCCTGGAAAAAATAAAGAATCTCTCCTCTTTAGCCAACATTCACTATATCAGGCAGAATGAAGCATTGGGGCTGGGACATGCCATTTCTTGCGCCAAGTCTTTTGTGGGCAAAGAGCCGTTTGCTGTCCTGCTCGGAGACGATATTATCAAGTCCAAGGTGCCGGCAATCAAACAGCTGATCGATGTTGCATCAGAGACATCGTCGACCGTGATCGGTATTCAGGAAGTACCACATAGTGAGGTACATAAATATGGGATTGTTGATCCGCAGGATAACTGGGGAAATGTCTGGGAAGTTAAAGACTTGGTTGAAAAGCCATCTGCGTTGATAGCCCCTTCCAGGCTCGCTATTATGGGCAGGTATTTGATCAACGCTTCAATATTTGAATATCTTGAAAAAATCCCGGCTGGAGCAGGAGGGGAAATCCAGCTTACAGATGCGCTGCGGGCGCAAAGTAAACATGAACAAGTATACGCTTGCCTCTTAGAAGGAAAACGGTACGATGCAGGCGATAAGCTTGGCTACTTAAAGGCGACGGTTGAATTTGCACTGGAATCCCCGAATCTTGGGGACAAGTTTGAAAAATATCTGGATGAACTGTATCTTGAAAGAAATAAAGCAAAACAAACCAAAAAGAGAAGCGATTCTGCTGCTTCCTAAGAAGCAACGGATAGGAAGTCGGAAACAGAAAGCAGACCAGCAGTGAGCACAACATTGACCGTAAACCGAAATACACCTCCGATCATAGTTAGCACACTCCTTTATATTGTAATTTTTTGTGCAAATCATGATACCAAATAAAGCTGCCCCCTTATTGTATAACAGGTTACTTTCAATAAGGGGGTGGTCTTTATTCATCAGTTCAATTCAATTGAGAGATTTATCAGTCTTTATACTGCGACCGGTGTCGAAGCCTGAAGTGCAGTGTTATTGGCTGCAAGTGTTTGATGATTGACCAGTTTGTCAACGGTTTCGACTAAATCTTCCAGGTCAAAGGGCTTACTTAGCAAACCCTGGAATTGATCTTTATCAGGCAAATTTTCTGCATTAGGGATTGAAGCCGTAATAATGACTGCAGGAATACTACAAAGCTTTTTGTCATTACGCATTTTTTGGATAAGATCTCTGCCATCCATTTCTCTCATGATCAAATCAGTAAGGACTAAATCAGGAATAAAACCGGTGTACATCAGGTACAGACCTTCCATGGCGCTTTTCCGCACTTCAACCTGATGTCCTTCATCGGTTAACACGGTTTGAATAACCATTCCAATAACGGGGTTATCTTCAACGACCAATATTTTATTCATGTGTCAATCCTCCAAATTAATATGGATTAGGACTAATTTCAGTATAACACCGGGATTGAGCGAATAGTGTCGAGTCGTGTTTCCTTAATCAGACTAACATGGAAAAAATAGTGTAATATCTGGAAGGAAATCATCAATTCTGGTCGAATTTGCTTATGTACAGATAGGAGAGGCAAAGGAGGACCATGACCGTGTCCGAGTGGATTGAGGCAGCCGAAATGATCAAGTCGGAACGCTGGAACATTTTTTTGGAATGTATCGGAACAGGCTTACATTTGAAATTGATGATTGTATCTGAAGATGGCACGTTATTAACGAAAAGGCCTGAGTCCTGCCCCATTTGTCATCAGACGTATGAACCTTTCAGCCGGCAACCTGTTCGCTGGCCATTGAATGATGGTTTCTTTCTGGATGCAGTGGAGTGCTCTTCCTGCCGGCAGGGAAAATCAAATTTTTCCGTGGCTGACCGGGCCCGTTTAGCTGCGGATATGCTCAGCAGCTTCCAGAATGCGCTGGCCGGATTTAGCGGAGAGATACGGACTGTTGAATTATCTGCGCTGCGTAAATTGAACCATACTGTTATATCTCTTTGTCACGGAGAAGAAAATGTTCAGGATCAATTGCTTGAGCTTATTTTAAATGCCCTGATGATCCTGCTTGATGCAGAGGGGAGCTGGCTAGAGTATGCAGACTCAGGATTCTCTGCCTTACTGATCAAAGGAGATGAGCGTGCGGTAGAGGCTGCCCGTTTAAACAGATATTCTTTTGAAACAACGATCTTTGAAATCAACCAAGGTAATTTACACGGAGAGTTAGGCGTTTTACAGCCTCGTGATTTCAGCCGGGCGGAATTTCTGCTCCCTCTAATGGCTGAAGAGTGTATAATTGCTTTTGATGGGGTTTGTTTATGCCGGTTGCTCAAAAAACAGCTGGATGTACTTTTGGGTGCGGTTGGCAGTGCAGTTGTTATGATTGACCGTCATTATCGAATTATCTATGCCAACAGACAGGCAGAGCAATTGATGAATGGTGCAAATGTTGACCTGCTCGGAAGCTCGATCGCTGATTGGCCGGGACCGTGGCTGGGTTATATCCGTTCCAATACCGTTATCCCGGTTGGTGGGCAAATGGATTCTTTCCCGGATAAGTACAGTGATTCCGACATTTGCCGCGTTGACTGGCAGGTATCTCCATTGCTGGAAGAAACGACAGTCAGAGGCTGGCTGCTGCTGTTGGAGGATCGGACGGATTATTACCACTGGCAGGAGAGTGCCCGTCAGGCTGAGCGTTTTGAGGCGACTGCAAAGATGGTGGGCGTCCTGGCGCATGAACTGCGTAATCCAATCAGTGCGGCAAGCGGGCTTCTACAGCTCATGGGACGCAAGAAAGATCCTGAACTAACACGCAATTATAAAGACCTGGTTTTGCGGGAACTTGACAGGGTCACCCGTTTATTGAATGAATTTTTGCTGCTTGGAAAACCATCCAACATTGAAGCCGAACCGATTGACCCGGTTGCTTTTCTCCAGGAACTGATGCCGCTGTTTCAAGGAGAAGCTATGGGCACAAAGTCAGATATTATTCTGGAAACAGGAAAGGTCTCACCAGTGGCAGCTGATCCGGGACAATTAACGCAGGTCATGCTGAATCTGGTACGAAATGCAGTCCAGGCTGCAGACGCCGGGGGAAGAGTAATCATTCGGCTGGAAGAACGCGGCAATCAGGTTTGTATCAATGTCATAGACAACGGGCCGGGATTAACGCCGGAAGCCATGAAAAATTTGTTCCGTCCGTTTTTTACAACGAAAGAAAGGGGAACCGGTCTTGGACTCCCCATTGTTCGGGCCATCGTACATAATCATGGCGGTGAAATTACGGCTTTTAACAGGGAAGATGGCGGTGCTGTCTTTTCAATGAGTTTCCCCCCGGCGGCAAACCAAAAAAACAGTGAGACCGACGTCCTGATCGCACTGGAAGATAATTTATTTAATTATCCGTTGGAGCAGGCCCTTTTGAGCACTGGGGTAAAAGTGACAACGATTTCGGGCCTGAAAAGGGCGCTACAAGGTTCCGATGAAATGGGTTCCTTTGAAATTTATCCCAAAGTCGTTATTGCCGAATCACCGGATGGGGAGGGCGGCCCAAAGACGTCAGCATTAATTGCTGAATGCCGCACACATTGGCCCGATTCCAGGATCCTGCTGCTTGTGACATCAATACAGCTGCCATCGATGGTTAAAGAAACGGATGATGCAATACAGTACAGTGGGAACCAGCAAGTAAGCTATATACAATATTCTACTGATCTGACCGGATTGATCAGTACAGTGCAGCGTTTATTGGAACATTGGGAATAATATTCTTTGGATGGCAAGGAGCGGCGAGACGCCGTTGTGCAAGACAGTTTGTTTGATTATAATGGTAACAGAGGAGAGTGATCCGATGGTTAATGAATTCAAACAGTTCATCATGAAAGGTAACATTGTCGATTTGGCGGTAGCTGTAATAATTGGCGGTGCCTTCGGGAAGATTGTCACGTCTCTGGTTAATGATATACTGATGCCGGTTATCGGATTCTTGCTCGGAAGGATTAATTTCGCCAATCTGAAAATTGTCATTACGGAAGCTACAGACAGTGTACCGGAAGCAGCGATCAGGTATGGCGCATTCATTCAATCGATTGTTGATTTTCTGATTATTTCACTGGCCATCTTCTTTATGCTGAAAGTGTTGATGAAATTAAGGAAAAAGAAAGAAGAAGAGCCGCCCGCTCCCGAATCACCTCCGGAACCTTCTAATGAGGAAATCCTGCTTACGGAGATAAGGGATATCCTGAAATCCAGGTAATTTTGCATAGATCGATTAACATAAAATGAAGCTGTGAACAACGAATTGAATGGTTAAGAGCATCTTTCCTATGGTGGAAAGGTGCTTTTTTGTTGCATCAATTCTTTTCGTTTCTTGCTTCATTTCTTAATTGGAATTTTGAATATAATATCTGATATTTTCCATTGCCCAGTTTTGGTGATACAGGTTTTTTCGGGTTGACTCGGGATCGGACATTGAGGCTGAATAGGCTGACCTTTTTCCTTGCTTAAGTTCCTGGAATACCTTGAGAAAGTTCGGCCGGAATTTTGCGGCGGCAGCTCTATTAATATAATATCTGCGCCAGATATCGAAACAGGTGTCTATCGGATGATTCAAGCTGCACCATCTTTCAGCCTGACATTCGGCGCAGTTAATGGACTGCGTCATCTCAATTTCAACGGTATCGATAAAACCTGCCTTGAAATCAGTATAACAACAGATCCGCGCAGATAGTTCGGAATCACCATAACAGCATTCTTCGTTCCAATAACCGATCTGATTGATTAATTCCGGCCTTAAGGCTTGGCAGCAGCCTGGAACAAAGTCGAGCGGAGCGTCAATATGACCGTTTTCTAATTGTAAATAATGAATGTTGTCTTTAACTCTAGGAATAACCGGAGGGTAATACCGAGGGTAAGGTTTTCCTCTTTTAACGCCCAGAAGTCCTGCTTCAGGAAACGTCTCAAAAACCTCCATAAAACGTGAAATCCATTTCTTGCTGATCATAAAAACATCACTGTCAATGGTTAAAAAATATTGTTCCGGTTTTCTTCTGGAAAGATTTAAGTTCAGGGGATAAATGGGTCCGCAGTTTAGAGGAAGCCTGGTTACGGATTGGATGCGCGGGTCCTGAAGGGATCTTAAATATTCCCAGGTATCATCCCTGGAATTGCTGTCGATGATGTGCATTTCAAATTCTTCTGAAGTATCAAGGATCGAATCAAGATTTCTCGCGGTCAGGCCCAAGCGGTTAAATGTAATATAACTGATGAAAGGTGGAATCATTGTCTTCCCTTCCTCTTTCCATATCTTGTTTCAAATACTTCTGGAGCATGTTTTAGAAGCTATTACAGCATATTGTATGAAAACTAGGTTGAGCTTGTTTGAGATATCTCCATTATTTTGAGAAAATGCTTGTTTTTCTTCACAATAAATTTCTCAAAATCATATTAATAAGCACGTACTAAAATTGGATAATATTAGAAATACAAAGGAGGTATTGTGGTGTCTGATGACTACCAAAATGGTAAAAAAATATTGGATAAAATATCTTTGGCAAATTTCTTATGTCACTTGCAGATAATCCAAGATGAATTGCGTAATAATCAAACAGAAACTGGATATGCAGCTGAGTCCGGACTATACGCACGTTTTGCTACAATTAAACAAGCTGTGAATACAACAATCATATGTATTGGTGTATTGTCGGGACTCTTCTTAGGTGGGGCGACAATAAAAATTCTTCACAAGAGCAAGGTTGATAATCAAACCAGTCCCAAAGATCAGGTAGGTAGAAAAAAGATTGTGATCGTAAGAAATCTGAAAATAAGCGTAACTGCGGTAGGTGCCCTGTTTTTCTTTGGCAGTTCGTTTAAATTTTTCTGCAAGAAAAAAGGCTGCTGTCCCAAGCATTGGCCTGATTGCAAGAAAATCCTAAAACTGTTGGAAAGCCCGACATTTGGGCTTGCAGAAATCAAAACTGAGATATTTTCGATAGAAAAAGCAGTGAATCATCCATTTTTCGGATTGCAGGAGATTAAGTCCGAAGTTCAGGTTATTGAATTCACGGTTGAGAATATCGAAAATAAGCTAGACAGTCCAACGTTTGGGTTGGCAGAGATCAAGACGGAAGTCTTCAGTATAGGCACGCTGGTTGAAGGTATTTTCACGAGCATGATGGGAGCAACGTTTGGTCTGCAGGAGATAAAATCCGAAGTAGCCGCAATCGAAGGGGCAGTGTTCAGTCCGACATTTGGCTTAGCAGAAATTAAAACGGAAATCTTCCAGATCCAAAACGCTGTATTGAGTCCCACCTTTGGCTTACTGGAAATAAAATCTGAAGTAGCAGCGATAGAAGCAAGTCTAGGTGCTGCCAACGCCCAGACTTCAGGACCGTTCAAACTCAGTAACGCCAGTGTAGGGAATATCCTGGATGTTAAAGTCATGAACAACAGTGCATCCACTATCGGGCCCATTAATGTTTCGGTCTTTAATGTAGATGTCTGTCCCAAGACACTTCTCAGTCCAACTTTCAAATCAACGGTTACCTTGCCACCTTACTGCACGACAAGCATCTTCTTCAATCAAAAATTGCCCAACACCCAGATAGAAATCGAAGTATCCGGCGCGACTCCAGGAAAGGTATTTATTTGGTCAAGAACAACACCTACTGTGGTCAGTGACCAAATTGTAGACCCACTTTTCAGCAGTAATTATCTACCGCTGCAACAGCCTCTTGATCCTTGATTGTCAAATAGGTATAAGATGAGCGTTAGAGAAGCCTGCCTGTATTATTACGGGTGAGCTTCTCGCTATTCGAAAGTGTCTTTGGTTTAATCCTTGATAAAAACTGCAATATGGGCGAGAGAATCCAAATGGTTTTGTTTCAGCACTTGAATTAGGTTATGGAGAATCGGGTATTTATGTTCGATAGCCTTTGTATAGGATTGAATCACCATGATGGCAGTATCAACGGTCAGTTCCTGCTGATAAGCCGATATTCCAACGAGCTGCATTTTGAGCAAGGCATAATTAACTGCCAGCAGCAAGTAACTGTAATAAACTGAATTCCCATTCAAGTCATAAGGGAACAGCTTCATAAAAACATAATTTAAGAGGTAGTTTTCCAGGATATAGTCATGTTCACGCATAAAAGGGGAGTAATACCTTTGATAGGCTTCTTCATAGCATTTAGCAACTTGGGTATAACTTGTTGAAGCATAAAAACGAATTCCTTCTAAGAATTTACTGAAACAACGCAGATACCGGTCTGATTCAATCGAGGGAAGAATCACACGGATTGCAGGAGGTAGAAACAGGGAAATACGTGGGACCGGAGAAACAGGAATGGCTGTTATATCCTGCATTGCTGAAGCATCTGTAAAAAGAGCTGTGTAGCTCAAAATGAGATCAGGGATTCTATCAACAGCAGACACTTTTTCCAGCCGGTCAACCTCTTCCATAAAGGCCCCAAGAAAAACAACCCTGTCATCTAAATGGTATTTTCTGTCTTTCAGGATACTCCAAGTGAATTCTCTGAGTTCAGACAGGTGCTTCGCAGGTTTATTCTGAAATATTTCGTCTTCGGTGTTCAGCAAATTGTAAACAAAATTCCGGGTATCATTAGGCTCTTCAACTTCGATTAAGTCCATCGCCTCAGTCTGTAACAGAGCCAGTCGCGCCGCTTCCGGACAAGCTAGAGTTGCTGATTTTTCCAGGACACCGTTAAAAATATTGCCTATACACGGAAAGGAAGCGCAGATCTCGGATAAGTACTGTTCTCCTTTCCGGCATTGCAGGAAGCACAGTCTTTCTTCCGTGAGGAAAGGACAACGATAATCATTGGTCGGATTGATGGTGATATAATCCTGTTTTGCTGTTGAACTGCGGATGATATAAATATTTTCTTCAAATAACTTACGGATGACGGGATCATTTTCCATCTTATATTTGCTGAAGGTTTCAGGATCGATTCGGATGTTAAAACCTATGCAGCAGGAGTTTTCACAGGCTGAGGCAATACAGCTGAAGGCTTTGAGATAGGAAGGGGACAAAACCTTTCTTTTTGCTTCGGTCATGAAATGCACCTCATCGTGGTTTATATTCATACCACTATATTCATATGACTATCCTATGTAACCATATTCCGGGTTGAGACTGCACATAACAATTTCCGCAACATAAAAATATAGCAAAGAAAAATGATAAAGCACCGGAGAGAGCGCGATGATTACAATCAGTTTATGTATGATTGTCCGGGATGAGGAACTGACACTGGAAAGATGTCTGACGGGGATTAAAGGCATTGTCGATGAGATTATCATTGTGGATACCGGTTCTGTTGATCGAACTAAGGAAATTGCAGCAAAATTCACCGAGAAGATTTATGATTTTACGTGGATTGATGATTTTGCTGCGGCCAGGAACTATTCTTTTTCCATGGCTCAGATGGACTATATCCTGTGGCTGGATGCTGATGATGTAATTTTGGAAGAGGATCGTCAACTTCTTATGAAATTAAAGCAGGAAATACCGCTGTCCTTTGATGTTGTGATGATGAAATACAATGTTAGCAGGGATGAAAAAGGGTATGAGACCGACACATTCTACAGGGAACGGCTGATTAACAGAAGTGCCGGTTTCAAATGGTGCAATCCAATTCATGAGTGTATTGAGTTCAGCGGCAATATTCTTCATACTGAAATCTGCATTACGCATTGTAAAGAACGCGGTACAAGCGACCGAAACTTAAAGATCTTGGAAAAACTCATAAGACAAAGCAGCAAAATCAGCGCCAGGGACCTGTACTATTATGCGAGGGAACTGTATATCAACAGCCGCTGTGAGGAGGCCGCTGAGCAATACAATCGCTATTTGGACAGTGAAAATATGTTTGAAAACTATGCGATACTGGCTTGTCTGGACCTTGCCGATTGCTATCATCGGGCTCAGGAATGGAAAAAAGCGCTCCGGACATTGATCCGGAGTTTTGAATACGGCAGTATGCGCGCTGAGACACTGTGTTACATTGGGAGCTTATATTTGGAAAAAGCAGAATACCCGAAGGCAATTGGCTGGTACGAGTTGGCGCTTACCCTCAAAAAGCCTGACATCAGCTGGAATACCGTCCTGCATGATTTCTGGGGTTTTATCCCGAATATTCAGCTATGTTACTGTTATTACAGGATCGGGGATATGGAAGAAGCACAAAAATACAATGAAAAAGCGGCTCAATACAAACCGGATAATCCGGGAGTCGTATTCAACCGCATGTTATTTAGTAGCCTTGGCTATCAAGGGGCTGCAATTACTTCAAAGCTAAAGTAGTTGAAGTTATCCAGGTATTTGGCGGTTATAATAATTGTCGTCGTATCCGCAACTGCTAACGTCATAACCCCGGTATCAGGGTCAATAGGAAGAAGCGTATTCGATGATTCGTAACGTAAAGCAGTTTCGTTGGAATTATCAATATTGGTATTGACATCGATTGTACTGCCGACGGTATCCGTCATAGCGGCGCTTGCAGCATTTACAAATGACAGCCTTTCATAGACCATAGGTGTAGAAACATTCATTGTTCTGGTTTCTCCAGGGTCCAAACTAATGGAGGTTGACTGGGCCCAAGTATCATCATCCTGGCTTTGCTCCACGATAGCAAGACCTGCTGTAGGGGCCGCTGAATCATAGGTGATTGTATAAGCTGTTTCTAAGGCATGCCCTTCTAAAACAAAGCTTGTGGATAAATAGGAGAAGTCACCGATGACAGGACTGGTGTAAATGACGGTATGGGTCAGGGAATACTCGACAATCAGCATAGGCCACATGGCACTTTCGGCATATTCTCTTGTCCTGAAGGCCAAAAGGGAATTTGTAAGCTCTGTAGTCTGAAGCATAATGCCATAATTGTCGGCAGGTGTAGTATACCAGTCTCTCACCAGATCGGTCATGGCGATATCGATATAGCCATTAGGGTTGTTATCATCAACCAGCGTATAATCAGGAGTTAAAACGGATCCGGGAGCATTATCCCAGGTTACAGCAGTTTCTTCAAAGGCAGCGGTTAAACGGTAAATATCCAGCTGCTGCGGCGCGCCTGCTTGATAACGCGTAGTCAGATAAAGCCGGAGTACCGCCTTCTGGATGGTAATATTTAGTTCAAGCATGGAGAGGTCAAACCTTAGCAAGTTTCTATAGATTGAACTGGAATACGGATCCAGGCCTGTATACATCGCACCTGTCTTTCCGTTATTCGCAGTTGGGGTAAGATTGGTTATATAGGCATCGGCTGCCGCGTAAAACGTGTGAATCAATCCTATCACCTTTCCTTTTTGAACGAGCTTTTCTACGTTATATAGTATTCCGCTTGTCCGCGGATTGCGCATCAAGATTCACCAGACTTGCTTGATTCACATAGTATGAATTGTAAATTTGATACAGTTCAAGGAGAAAGCAATGGTCACAATTAGCCTGTGCATGATTGTAAAAAATGAGGAAAAGACGCTCGGAAGATGTCTCGAAAGTGTCAGAGATATACCCGATGAAATAATTATTGTGGATACTGGTTCTACGGACCAAACCAAAATGATTGCTGCCCGTTATCAAGCTAAGGTCTATGATTTTGCCTGGATAGATGATTTTGCAGCAGCCAGGAATTTTTCTTTTGCCCAAGCTACCCAGGACTATATTCTCTGGCTGGATGCGGATGATGTGCTGCTGGAGGATGACAGGAATAAGCTCCGGCAGCTGAAAGAGACCCTGAATCCGCAAGTGGATATTGTGATGATGAGATATAACCTTGGCGTTGATGATAAAGGGAATGCTGTCTGTACTTTTTTCCGGGAAAGACTCCTGAAAAGGTCGATGAACTATACCTGGCAAGACCCGATTCACGAATATATAAAAATTGAAGGAAACATTATCAACTCGGACATTTGTGTGACCCATAAAAAAGTTGAACGGAAGACCGCAAGAAATCTAGAGATCTTTGAAAAGATTATTTCCGAAGGCCGGATCTTAAGCGACAGAAATTGTTTCTATTACGCACGGGAGCTTTATATTAACAGCAGAATTGACGAAGCCATTCAATACTACGACAAATTCCTCGATACCGAAGGAGGGCTTCTATCTAATTATATTGATGCCAGCATCGATATGAGCAACTGCTATTTGAGCAAAAATGACCGGGGAAATGCGCTTAAAGCATTGCTGCGAAGTATGGAGCACGATCTTCCCAGGGCAGAAGTCTGCTGCCAGATCGGTCATTTGTATAAAACTGCGGAGGATTATCCCAAGGCAATATTCTGGTATGAGCTGGCAACCACGATAAAAAAGCCGGAAGAAAGCTGGGGGTCTGTCGTCCATGATTGTTACGGTTATATTCCGTGTATGGAGCTTTGCGCCTGTTACTTCAAATCCGGTAACCTGGCGGAGGCCATCCGCTATAACAAGAAGGCCGGTGAGTATAAGCCGGATGACAAGCTGGTTCTGCATAATCAAAAATATTTTGAAACTTTACTGGGCAGTGTCGTCAGTAAAAATTAAAGATGATGTTATACAAAGATGATGATATACAAAATAAACCAATGCACTTTAGGCATCGGCAATCTATAATCAGGAGTCAAAATAATGGAGAAGAAAAAGGTTCTGCTGGGAAGCCCTGTCTGCCAAAAATCCAATATCTTAAGAGAATTTCTTGATTCGCTGACCAGACTGGAACAGGAAAATGTACGCATCGAGTATATTTTTGTTGATGACAATCATGAGGAAGAGTCCAGCCGGCAGCTGCTGCTTTTCGCCCAAAACAAACCAGTCAGACTGTATCAATCCGTGGACAAAGAAAAGAATCCTGAAACCTACGTATGTGATGACGCAACCCATTATTGGAAAGAGCACCTGATATGGAAAGTTGCTAAGTTTAAAGATTTTATGATTCAAAAAGCGATTGAAGGTTCTTATGATTATTTGTTTTTAGTTGATTCGGATTTGCTTCTTTATCCTCGAACCATCACCCACCTGATTGGAACCGGCAAAGATATTATTTCTGAAATTTTCTGGACGACGTGGTATCCGGAAACTCCGGAGCTGCCCAATGTGTGGCTGTATGACAGCTATGATCTGGTTCGCAGGCTCAGAGGGGAGAGCCTGACCCCGGAGGAACAAATGAAGAGGCAGCAGGCTTTTCTCAATCAATTGAAAGTCCCCGGCGTTTACGAAGTAGGAGGTCTTGGAGCATGCACACTGATTAGCAGAAAAGCCCTGCTTCAAGGAATCTGTTTCAGGGAAATAGAAAATTTGACTTTATGGGGAGAAGACCGTCATTTCTGCATCCGGGTCAAGGCGCTGGGGTTGGACTTGTTTGTGGATACGTATTATCCAGCTTATCATATTTACCGGGAATCAGCGCTGGCGGGGGTAAGTGATTTTAAGAAAAAGTGCGACGCCGATAAAGGTAGACTAGAAGTAAAAGAGAGAACCAATGAAAAATATTTAAGTGTTCATAGACCAAAATTAACGCTGTCAATGATTATGAAAAATGAAGCAAATCGCTATCTGGAAAAAGTGCTGGAAGAACACAGGCACTATATAGATGAAGCTGTCATTATTGATGACGGCAGCACGGACAACAGTGTCGATCTTTGCCGGAAGATACTTCGGGGGATTCCGCATCAGATCATTCAGAACCCGGTATCAAAATTTCAAAATGAAGTGGAACTTAGAAAACAGCAGTGGGAAGAAACGGTCCGGACAAATCCGGAATGGATCCTAAACCTGGATGCAGACGAAATGTTCGAACGTAAATTTAAGGAGAAAGTCCAGGATTTAATCTGTAATCCTGATGTGGACCTTTATTTTTTCCGTTTATATGATTTCTGGGATGACAATCATTACAGGGAAGATAAGTACTGGCAAGCCCATTCCATTTATCGGCCTTTCTTGATCAGGTACAGGCCGGATTTTCAAGCCGAGTGGAATGAAACCCCCCTGCACTGCGGGAGGTTTCCGAAAAATATTACAATGCTTTCCTATGCTTTAGGCGATCTGAGGATCAAACATCTGGGCTGGGCGGACCCGAAAGACCGTTTGGCGAAGTACCTGCGGTATTTGCAGCTTGATCCTGAATCGCGTTATGGCTGGAAAGAACAGTATGAGTCTATCCTTGACCCGAACCCCAGACTGGTCGAATGGGAAGAGAGTCCATTGCGTTAGTCATATCAAATACGCTTGTTGGGAGACCCGAATATCGTGATGGAAGGTATCAAAATAGAAAAATGCCCTATATGTGAAGGATGTAAATTGGAAGTTTTTTTTGAATACAGCGGATTCAGACTGATTCATTGCCTGAAATGCGACTTAATTATGAATGAGCACGTTGCTTTGATCATGCAGGGCAGCAGCCCGGACGGTCTGATTGACGAAACGTATGACGACAGCTGGATCATGATGCGCCAGCAGTACATCCAGGATACTTTTCTGCAGCATGCAAGTTTTAATATTTTGCTGCTGGAAGTGTTTTGCCCCCATAAAGGTGACCTTCTGGAAATCGGTTCCGGTACAGGCGAATTTATTTTCATGGCAAAAAATGCGGGATGGAATGCCACGGGTGTAGAACCGTCTGAAAAGGCATGTATATTTGCTGATGAACGATTCGGAATTCAAATGATCAATCATGTATGGCAGACCGGCGTATTGGAACAAAATAAAAAATTTGAGGCAATCGTATTTTGGCATGTTCTGGAGCATATGGCTGATCCGGTGGGATTCCTCAAAGGAATATCCGGCTTGTTAAAACCGGATGGGAAAATATTTCTCAGCATTCCGAACAGGGATTCATTCACCAACGCGGCTTACGGACCTTATTCCCCGCTTTTTATGGAAAGGGATCATCTGTTTCATTATAATGCTGCGAATCTGACCCTGCTTCTGGAAAAGGCAGGACTCAAACCGGTTTCGCTTTTTTCGAGGGAAACGTATCAAAAAATGGAATCGGACCTGAACGCTTTATCAAAAATATCGAACAGGCCTGATAGCGGATCCCTCGATCAGATGATGGGAATGATAGCACGGCTGCAGTCTCAGCACCAGGGGCATGAACTGTTCTGTATTGCAGTTTCATTATTTTTATAGGTCGTGTCTAAAAAATTATGTAAAAAAGGTAGATAAAACAGCAGGCAAAGGTGTATACTTAAAATAAGTTGGAAGAAATTCCAAATTTTTGTTGTGTATAGACAGAAATATCAGACGGAAAGAGGAGACAAACAAATTATCATGATTCAATTTAAAAAAGCATTATCCGTTGTTATCGCCATGATATTATTCGTCGCAACGCTTTCAAGTGAAGCAGCAGCCTTGCCGGCTGCGCTTTACCAATCAAGCACCCTGCAAACGATTACTGCTGGGGCAACTTTGGAGAATATATCGAGATTCACTTTGAACGGCTGGTTAAATATTAATGTTTTACGAATCGATACGACGAATCAAAATATAAAAATTGATACATTGACAAACGATCAGATCACAGAAAAACTCGTCACTGTTCCCGCTCTAGCTCAACAAGATAACGCTGTGGCAGCGGTGAATGCCAGCTTTTTCAATGCAATAAATGCGGGAACCGGCTATGCCGACGGGCCAATCGTTCAAGATGGTAGCTTGTTGTCGACAGCCAGCTGGTATAATCAAAATAAAAATGAAATGGCTTCTTTAAGCTTAAGCAATTACGGCGAATTGAGTATTGGCTATTGGAAAAATGAGATTCAATTGATTGGCCCTGATTCTGCGCCGTTTGTTGTTTCTCAGTACAACCAGCCCAGCCGTCGGAATTATACCGATATTACCGTTCTTGATAAGAAATGGGGGGCTTCCACACTAGGGGCTTCGGCTGCCTATCCTGACCTGGTTGAAGTTCTTGTATCTGACGGCCGGGTTGTGGAGGTGCGTCAGGCTCAGTCAGCCGCAGCGATTCCTACTAATGGCTTTGTAATCATCTCCAGGGGAGAACAAGCAGCAAAACTGGTGCAAAGTTTGCAAATTTGCGGACAAGCTTCTCTAAGCCTAAACTCAACCCCGGACTGGTCCGGCCTTCAAATGTCAGTCACCGGAGCTTCTGTTCTGGTTAAGGACGGTCAGATACCCGATAAATTCTCATATAATGTTAGCAGCTTTAATCAGAATAATCCCCGCACGCTCGCAGGAAGTACGCAGGACGGCAAACAACTGATTCTGGTTACTGTGGACGGAAGACAGGACAACAGTATTGGTCTTACCCAAAAAGAGTCAGCAGAACTGATGCTGCAGCTGGGCGCTTACAATGCCATGATACTTGACGGAGGCGGGTCAACGGCCATGGTGGCCCGAACCCCTGGGACAAAGCAGCTCCAGGTTGCCAATGTCCCTTCAGAGGGAACATTAAGGCCGGTTGCGAACGCCATCGGGATTTTTTCTTTGGCTCCTGCCGGAACACTTTCAAGATTAATCATTGAAACCGAAAGTCCAAATGTTTTTGTCAATACTTCGAGAAGTTTTACACTTAAAGGAGTAGACCAATACGCGAACCCGGTGGACATTGACCCTGAGGATGTGAAGTGGGGAGTCAGCGGTATCAAAGGCACGTTTTCAGGAAGTACGCTTCGTCCGACTTCCGTGGGGGATGGAAAAGTCACCGTAAAGGTAGGGGATGTGACGGCTGAGTTGGATATTTGCTCTTTAAGCGCCCCCGCAAGGCTTATTCTGAGTACCAATGAAATCAAGGCGCCATTAGGGCAAAGCCAGACGATACAGGTTACAGGCTGCAGTCTGGAGGGATTTACAGCTCAGATTCAGCCGGAAGATATTCAGTGGAAGGTATACGGCAGCATCGGCATCGGAGAATGTCTTAATGGTGTCTTTCAGGCTCAGAACGCAGGTGCAGGCTATATCAAGGCTTCCGTCGGCAATGTTCATGCCTACTGTGCGGTTGCCGTATCTTCGGAAAGTACGGAAAATAAATATGCTTTTGAAGACAGCCTTGGGACATTTTCAGCAAGCTCGGAAAATGTCAGGGGTTCTTACCAGATCAGCAGCGGGCAGGTTTATGCAGGTCAAACATCCGGAGAACTGATGTATGATTTTCTTTATACGGAGGACCCTGGTGAGGCATCCATTCTTTTTGGAAACAAAGGGATCCCGCTTAACGCCAATACGTCAGGCCTTGCCGTTTGGGTTTATAATTCTCTGGAGAATACCAACAAACTCATGGGAGAAGTTATAGATGCCAACGGTAAAAAGCATCAAGTCCAATTTTCAGCGGATATGAGCTGGAATGGATGGAGGCAGGTCAGCGCTTCTCTCGGAAGTATCAATTCCCCGCGCTATTTGACAAGACTCTATGTCCGGAACACGGATCCTTCCAATAGCGGCGGAATGATTTATTGGGATGAGCTTACGGCAAGCGTGAGCAATCATCCAGCCATCGATACTTCCAAGATACCCAAAAATACTGTACTTACGGATAGGGCCAACCGGGCGGCAACGTTCTTTGCGGGATCAAGCAATTTCAGGTTTGCGGTGTTCGGCAGTAGCGTGCAGCCCAGCAGCAAATCCAAACAACAAAGCTTGATGCAACTGAATACGTTTATCAATAAAAATATGGATCTTGCCATTTACACCGGAGCAAGCGCTGCCAAATTAGCTGGAGGAGTGACCAAGCCTGCTATGAAAACTGGCAGCGGGTATAAAATTTTTCATTACAAGAACAGTACTTTCATTCAGCTTGATTGCAGCAAAGGCGGGCTCCGGAGAACTAACCCGGCGCAATGGACCTCGCTGTTCAAAGAATTAGACAGCAGCAAAGGCGATCAAATCTTTGTATCCATGGACTGTGCCCCTGGTTCGTTTGTTAATGCCAAAGAAGCTGCTTTGCTTAAGGATACTTTAGCGGATTACCACAAGGAGACCGGCAAAAATGTCTATGTCTTTTATCCGGGCTCCACGGATCAAGTTCAGTTGGACAGGGGAGTACGTTACATCTCCTGTGCGGGCTTCAACACTTCCGCAGCAGGCAAACAGGCCAATAAGCTGATCGTTACCGTTCTGGGTGATCAAGTTACCTACGAATTTAAAGCGCTATAAAAACGTAAAAAAATTGCTATAAAAAAAAAAGACTTTAGCTGAATGGGGAAAAACCAATCAGCTAAAGTCAACTTGTATCTCGGCTTATCCGAGTAAAGTTCTGGATCTTTGTTAACGGAATTTAGGAATCGATTTACTTGAGTTTGTGCTATCTTTGTTTCTTATTTTTGATCTGGCGCATGGCCTGCTTCATTTCGCCTTTGCTGCCGAACATGTTTTTGATTTTTTCCTGCTCAAGCTGCCGCGAATTTAAACCTTCGTAAGCAAGCTCTTTTTGCAGTTTCTGATAGCTGTTTACCCGGTCTTGCAGCAGTTCACCATTTTCAATCGCTTTGCGTACCGCACACCCTGGTTCCGAGGTGTGGGAACAATCTTTGAATCTGCACTTTTGGGCAAATTCCGCAATATCATCGAAGGTTTGGGCCAGATCACCGGATTCAATCTGCAGCTCTCGCATCCCTGGCGTGTCAATGACAAGGCCTCCGTTAGGAAGCAGCAGCAGCTGGCGGCTGGTCGTTGTATGCCGGCCTCTGTCGTCATCACGGATCTCCCGGGTAGCTAACACTTCCTGGCCCAGCAGGCGGTTAATCAGGGTCGATTTCCCGACGCCGGAAGAACCGATAAGGGCAACTGTTTTACCATTGGCAATATAGGTTAAAATATCCCGGTAACCGTTTTCTGTCATACTTGAACAGACAATGACGTCTGTGCCGGCACAGACATCCGAAATTTTTTGAATCTTTCTGTCTAAATCCGTGCATAGGTCAGCCTTGGTCAGAACAATGACTGGAGTTGCCATGCTGTTGAAAGCAATGGTAAGGTAGCGTTCCAGCCTGCGCACGTTAAAATCATCGTTTAGGGACATGCAGATAAATACGACATCAATATTCGCCGCGACAATCTGGACAGCATGGGTTGTTCCTGCAGCTTTCCGCTCAAAGACACTTTGGCGGCGAAGCACCTGGTAAATGATCGCATTGCCGGAACGCTCGTCTAAGCGGTCAATCATGACCCAATCCCCGACGGCCGGAAAATCTGCGTTGTTTCTGGCGTTAAAAATAAACTTGCCGGAGACCTCAGCCTGCAGCTCGCCATTTTCAGCGATCACTTGATAGAAATCCCGGTGCTGTTCAATGACCCTTGCTAAATATAAACCCTGATATATAGTTGCTTCTTGTGTAAAACGATCGTTCAGACCGTAGGCAGCTAAAAAGTTGTTATTCATTTCATCCTCCAAAATTATTCATCTCAAGTCATGTTAGAAAATCTTTTGGAGGGTACAAGTTTAGTAAACCTGTTTGCCCTCCCGACAGAGGACAAGGGGCTCGTGAGTGCAATAGAACTTCATCATAAATAATACTCCTTTGGTTTAAAGTAAATGTTGAAATACAGTATAATTATACCATAAATGCAAATCAACAGAGGAAGATGTATCAAGGATAATCGTATGGTGTTATCCTTGATGTCAAAAAAATAGGTTTATTTTGAGAAATGTTTAGAAAAAAGTATTTATAGATGGGAGAAATTACTGCTATGCCTGACCTGAAAAATACGCCAAGCATAACGGGATTGCCAAACGGATCGAACTGGAAGAACGACACTGTTCTATTTATAGCAAGCCAGACGCTCTCGCTTTTTGGGACATCGCTGGTTCAGTACGCGATGATGTGGTACATCACCTTAAGCACGCAATCCGGCGTGATGATGACGGTTTATATCATCTGCGGATTTTTGCCGACATTTTTGCTTTCTCCGTTTGCCGGAGTCTGGGCTGACCGTTATAACCGTAAAAACCTGATCATGCTGTCGGACACGCTCATTGCGGCAGTTACCCTTATTCTGGCCATTCTTTTTTTGCTGGGCTACAAGACCGTCTGGCTTCTGTTTGTGATGGCTGCCCTGCGTGCGTTTGGAACGGCTGTTCAGACGCCAGCTGTAGGTGCATTTTTACCTCAGCTCGTTCCGCAGGATAAGCTGACCAAAGTCAACGGCATCAATGGCAGTATTCAGTCGCTGGTCATGCTGGTATCACCGATGATCAGCGGAGCATTGTTAGCCATAGCTGAAATTGAAACAATCTTTTTTATTGATGTGGTCACAGCTGCCATTGCTGTGACGGTATTGTTTGTATTCCTGAGGGTGGCTGCCCATGCCAAAGCCATGCAGAAGCAAACCGTCAGTTACTTCGGTGATTTGAGAGAAGGGATCCGGTATGTTCTTAACCATCCGTTTTTGAAAATTTTCTTTCTATTTACAGCTGTTTTCTTTTTCCTGGCAGCGCCTTCTGCGTTTTTAACCCCGCTTCAGGTTACACGCAGTTTTGGTAATGATGTCTGGCGGCTGACTGCAATTGAAGTTGCATTTTCGCTTGGCATGGTTATCGGCGGACTCGGGATGGCATCCTGGGGAGGCCTCAAAAACCGGGTAAACACGATGACCCTGGCAGCGTTAATGATTGGAGTATGTACCCTCGCGCTTGGGGTTGTTCCGGTCTTTTGGATTTACCTTCTTTTTATGTTCCTGATCGGGGTCGCCATGCCCATCTTCAATGTCCCGGCAATGGTTCTGCTGCAAGAAAAAGTGGAAGGGGATTTTCTAGGCAGGGTATTCGGTGTTCTGACTATGATATCAAGTTCCATGATGCCACTTGGGATGCTGGTGTTCGGTCCTTTAGCTGATGTAATTAAAATAGAGTGGATGCTGATCGTAACTGGTGTGTTGCTGTTTATTCAGGGGTTTTTCCTGCTTGGAAATAAAACCCGGATTGAGCCGGAAAGACAAGAGTAATAGAAGATGGCAGAAATGAATTCTGTATTATTCTTTGTGTTTGCTTGTATATCAATTCGATATTTTATAGTATAATAGCAGTCGAAATTATGTCATTGACAAAAGCTTTCGATTTTAGACATTTTTAGATATATTAAGGAGGACAAAATGCAGAAAATCCAAATGAACGTCCCACTGGTAGAGATGGATGGCGATGAGATGACCAGAATCATCTGGAAATCTATTAAAGAAATCTTGCTTCTGCCCTATATCGATTTAAAAACTGAGTATTACGATCTTGGCCTGGAATACCGGGATCAGACGAATGACCAGGTTACGATCGATGCCGCTATGGCCAACAAGAAATATGGCGTTGCCGTAAAGTGCGCTACCATTACGCCGAATGCCCAAAGGGTTGAAGAGTACAATCTGAAAGAAATGTGGAAGAGTCCGAATGGCACCATCCGAGCGATTCTGGATGGAACGGTTTTACGGGCGCCGATTGTTGTGAAAGGCATCACTCCAATGGTCTCTGCCTGGAAGAAACCGATCACGATTGCCCGTCATGCTTATGGTGATGTTTACCGCAATGTCGAATACAAAGTTCCGGGAGCTGGAAAGGCGGAACTCGTTTTCACCAGTGAAACCGGTGAAGTGAACCGCCAGACGATTTTTGACTTTGCTGGCAAAGGCGTCATTATGGGAATGCATAATGTCGACAAATCCATTGAGAGTTTTGCGCGTTCCTGCTTTAACTATGCGCTCGATGTCAAGCAGGATCTATGGTTTGCGACCAAAGACACGATTTCCAAACTGTACGATCATACCTTCAAGGATATTTTCCAGGAAATCTTTGATGCGGAATACAAGCAGAAATTTGCCGATGCGGATATTGAGTACTTCTACACGCTGATTGACGATGCAGTGGCCCGTGTTATCCGTTCCGAGGGCGGATATATCTGGGCATGTAAAAACTATGACGGGGACGTGATGTCCGATATGATCGCGACAGCTTTCGGAAGTCTGGCCATGATGACATCGGTTCTGGTATCTCCCGATGGCTGCTATGAATATGAGGCAGCACACGGGACAGTAACCCGTCACTATTACAAGCATCTTAAAGGCGAAGAAACCTCGACGAATGCGATGGCTACCCTGTTTGCCTGGACCGGAGCATTAAGAAAACGCGGCGAAATCGACGGACTGAAAGATCTGATCGAGTTTGCAGATCAGTTGGAAGCCGCTTCCCTGCAGACAATCGAAGCAGGAATTATGACCAAAGACCTGGCCCTGATTTCCGATCTTCCTGAAAAGACGGTTGTCAGCACGGACGGATTCCTACTTGAAACCAAAAAGACCCTGGACAGAATCCGTGGGTAAATCGTGCACATAATGTTGAGCGATTAACTGAATGAAATGACTGGATGATTAAACAGCCTTGGTCCGAGCTTCCATCGGATTAGGGCTGTTTATTATATCAAAAAATTTTTTAATTTATGGGGTAAACATGGTTTTTTATAAAAAAACTGCGGATTACGTGAAAAATTTTCCTCCTTTTGATAAAATAGTATATATATCGCCGAAAATGTAGGATAATACTATAGGAAATTAATTTTGTACAAGCGGAGACGGAAAAAATTGAAGTATCTAAAAAAAGAAATGAAATTGGAAAATCCTTTGGCTTTTTGGACTCATTTTGACAAACAGGATCGTCTTTTCTTTTACAATCCCTTGACCGGTGAACTGATCATCGGGGCAATACGCTGGAGAACCTTTGCTGAAGGAGAAAGTTATCAGAATTACGACCTAGTGTTTTCTGCCAGAACCTTTTTTCAGTCGGTCCGTGATCCCAAATGGGCCGGACTTGGCAATGAAACCATTGCTTTCAAGTACTATTATGTTGAAAAGGACGGCAAGCAGCTTTTATACTATCCCGAGCAGGCGCCGAAGGAAGAAATTTGTGGGTTAGAGGACAGGGAGACAAAGTCTGTCCGCCATACCTATACGATCGCTGATGATGATTACCCGCAGTGGCAGGAATTATTCACCAATGTCAAACAGGAAATATCCTTAAAAAACGTAGATAAAGTGGTTATTTCCAGAGAAGTGAAAATCAGTTGTGCCACGACGGTTCATGTTGAGAGCGTACTCAAGAGCCTCCGGGAAAAAAACCCGGACAGCTTTGTTTTTGCGTATGCGAAGGAAGGACGGACTTTTCTGGGTGCTACGCCGGAAATCCTGGTCCAGAAAGCGGACGATGAAATTATCAGTTATGCCCTGGCGGGCACAATTCCCCGTAACGCCATTGATGAGGGGACTCAAATGGAGATCCTGCTAAACGACCCTAAAAACCTGCATGAGCATCGAATTGTGCGGGATACCATAGCCGATGTGATGAAAAAATACTGCGCTGAGGTATGGATCGACGAGACAAGGATTCTGACCCTGAAAAACCTTTATCATCTAAAAACCCGTCTTGGGGCAAAAGACCGCAGTCTTTTAACCGACTGGGTCACCCGTCTGCATCCGACGCCAGCCCTTGGCGGCAATCCGGTCGGACCTGCCCTTGACATTATTGCCAGAGAGGAAAAACACGAGCGGGGGATGTATGCGGCCCCCCTGGGAATCATGGATCAGAACGGTAATGGCATTTTTGTGGCCGGTATCCGGTCGGCCCTTATTCAGGACAATATGGTCTATGCGTATACGGGATGCGGGATCGTGGAAGGATCCGATTGTCTGGAGGAATACATCGAGACGAACGATAAATTAAGGACGATTCTGGAGGGCCTGGTACCCTGACCCCCATGTCCTTAAATCCAATCCTGGAATCTTATGATTCCAACTTTGGAAATCTTTAAGCTTGGGATCTGAAATATGTTGGACATGAAGGTGAGGATAGTACGACGATGACCGATTCTTTTGCAGCAACGAATTACATAGCGGCCCTGGTGGATGAATTGTACCAACTGGGCGTAAGGGAAGTTGTGATCAGCCCGGGATCGCGTTCTACCCCGCTGGCAATTTTATTCAGTGAACATCAATTTGAGATCTATGTCAGTATTGACGAACGTTGCGCAGCCTTCTTTGCACTCGGGGCAGCCAAAGAGATGCAGAGACCCGTCGTGCTGGTTTGTACATCAGGATCTGCTGCAGCGCACTATTTGCCAGCTCTGGTAGAAGCCAAATATTCCAGGGTTCCGCTGATTGTCCTGACGGCCGACCGGCCGCCCGAACTGCGTCAGGTCGGAGCGCCTCAAACCATTGATCAGACCAGGATTTACGGAGAGTATGCAAGTTTTTTTGAGGAACTGGCATTACCCGAAGAAGATGAGCGGATGTACCGCTATGCCAGGACAGTTATGCAAAAAGCTTACGGCAGCGCCATAACGGGAAGCTTTGGCGTGTCCCACGTGAATATCCCGCTGCGTGAACCATTGGTGCCGGATTTAAGCAAACTTGATTTTACAGCAGGCCGCCACAGAGATGCTTTTAGACTTCACCGAGAACCTTTCAGCCTCAACGACCCGTCTTCGTATCCGCATCCTGCCGAGCCTTTGGAAGTTCATCCGAAATTTGATGCAGCATTCAGCAATAAAAACGGAATCATTGTTTGCGGCGGTGACGCGTATGCCGACTATCATACAGAGGTACTGGCCCTAGCGGCACGTTTGAAAGCGCCTGTACTTGCCGATCCGCTGTCCAATTTCCGCGGCTTCTCAAGTGGAGTCATTCTGGACAGCTACCAGGCATTTCTAAAAGATGATGCTGTCAAAGACGAATTAAAACCGGAATATGTCATCCAGTTTGGACAGACACCTGTGTCGAAAAGCCTTCAGCAGTATTTGGCCCGGCATCAGGACGCATTATTTGTCCAGGCCGATGCAGTATTTGACTATCGTAACCCGGCACTTTCCACGAATCATTATGTACTGGCTTCACCTAAACTTTTTGCAGCGTCGGTCAAAACCGAAAACAGCAGCCGGGAATATTTGGATAGGTGGCTCATTTACCAACAAAGAATGCGGGTGCAGCTAAGACAAGCCAGACAGGAAAAAGGACTGTTTGAAGGGGCCTTGATTCAAAGGCTTCAAGATCTTCTGCCTCAAGAATCCAGGATTCTTGCAGCCAACAGTATGGCCGTCCGCGATGTTGATGATTTTCTGGAGGCCCGCGCGCAAAATCTGAAGGTACTTGGAAACAGAGGCGCTAATGGAATCGACGGCATGGTTTCTACAGCCCTTGGTATAGCGGCTGCCGGTAAACCGACGGTGCTGCTGACCGGAGACATTGCGCTTTTCCATGATTTAAACGGGCTTCAGATCGCCAAGAATCACCCGTTGGATCTGACCATCCTATTGTTCAATAACAATGGCGGGGGGATCTTCAGGTACTTGCCCCAGAGCCGGGGAAAATATTTTGAAACGCTGTTCTTAACCCCCCCGGGCTTGGATTTTTCTGCATTAACTTCTTTGTATGGCATCGCCTACTTTGAACCGAAAAATTATGAAGAATTTGAGCTCAGTTTCCAAACAGCTCAGAACACACAAGGCATCAAGCTTATTGAAGTAAAAATAGATCTGGAGTTAAGCAAGGAACTGCATGACAAATATACCCGGCTGCCGTCAGAAAATGACTAAGATGGATGATAGGAAATGATGATCACCGCAAATGGTCTAAACATTCACTTTGAAGTACGGGGAACCGGGAAGCCGGTTGTCTGTTTGCACGGATTTTCAGAGAACCTCGGTACCTGGGACGAAATTGATCTTTCCGGCTTCCGGTTGATCCTGGTGGATCTGACCGGGCACGGCAGTACTGAAAAACCGTCTGCCCTTCAGCCGTACGGACTTCCCACGCTGCTGGAAACGCTGCATGATCTGATACAGCAGTTAGAGCTGGTGCAGTACAGCGTGATAGGGTATTCCATGGGCGGCCGGATTGCGCTGGCCTATGCTTTACAATATCCCCGGGAAATTGCTAAACTTATCATGGAAAGCGCTTCCTATGGGGAATACGGTGAGCTAAGCAGGGAGAAACGGCGCAGAGATGATGCCGTACTGGCCGAAGATATTCGGCAGAACGGGATTGAATGGTTTGAAAGCTATTGGTCAGGTTTGGAACTTTTCAAAACACAAGCCCGTCTTCCCGAGAAAGTCCGAGCGAAAATCAGGCAGCGCCGCCTGCAAAATGAACCATATGCGCTTGCCAATACACTACTGGCGAGCGGTCAGGGAACGTTTCCTTGCTTGAAAGATCGGGTGGCCGAATTGACGATGCCCGTCCTCTTTGTCAGCGGTGAACTTGATCCAAAATACCAGAAAATCAGCCGAGAGTTCAGTCATTTAAATGCCAGGATCATCCGGCAGACCATTTCCGGAGTAGGGCATAATACGCATCTGGAAGACCCGCAGACTTTTCGGGCGGTCGTTAGCGAGTTCCTAAGCGTTGATGCTTTAGATGAAAATACGGAAAGACGTAATAAGAATTCGGGAAAAAGAATATGAGCCCGGAGAAAAAGAATACGTATTATAGGGAGGTTATTCAATGAGCACATTTCCGTGGGAAAAACTCAGCCGCAGCTATGAGGATATTATTTATGAGGAATACAGCGGAATCGCCAAGATTACCATCAACCGCCCGGAAGTCCGCAATGCTTTCCGCCCCAAAACGATTATGGAACTGATTGATGCTTTTTCGATTGCCCGGGAGGATGAAAATATAGGAGTGATTATTTTGACCGGTGCTAATCACGGTCAGGGCCAGGAAAAAGAAGCATTCTGCTCCGGCGGTGACCAAAAGGTGCGTGGCCATGGCGGTTATGTCGGTGACGATCAGATCCCGCGTCTAAATGTGCTGGATCTGCAGCGTTTAATCCGCATCATTCCTAAACCGGTGATCGCGATGGTCAACGGGTTTGCGATTGGCGGCGGCCATGTTCTGCATATTGTCTGCGATTTGACGATCGCATCAGAGAACGCCAAATTCGGCCAGACCGGACCAAAGGTCGGCTCTTTTGACGCCGGCTACGGTGCAGGCTATCTGGCTCGCATCATCGGCCAGAAGAAAGCCCGTGAGATCTGGTATCTCTGCCGTCAATATACGGCTAAGGAAGCCCTGGAGATGGGACTCGTTAATACAGTCGTCCCGTTTGAGCAGCTTGAAAAGGAGACCGTGAAATGGGCGCAGGAAATCCTGCAGCATTCGCCGACTGCCCTTCGCTTCCTGAAAGCAGCTTTCAATGCAGATACAGACGGTCTCGCCGGACTGCAGCAGCTGGCTGGGGATGCAACACTGTTGTTCTATACCACAGACGAAGCTAAAGAGGGCAGAGACGCTTTTAAAGAAAAACGCGAGCCCGATTTCAAAAAGTTCCCGAAATTCCCCTGATCCGGCAGGATATTACGAAGACCTACCCCAAATAATGTAATACACGATCTGTATGGATGGAATTAAGGATTTAATAGAGAGTATGAATTAAGATGAACTGGTTAAAAAGACAAGCCCTTGAAAAACCGGATAAGAAATTTATCAACGACCTGACGTTTCGGGACGTGTCCGAACGCGTAAGCTTACTTTCGGTAAGGCTTTTGCCGCATGTCAAAAAACAAAAAAGGGTAGCGCTCCTTTCGAATAATTCTGAACAAACGGTCTTGTTTTTTCTGGCCTTACAGTTGCTTCAAAAAGAAGTATTGATGCTGAATACACGTTTAACTGCGGAAGAAATCGGCAAACAAGTAAAAACCCTGGATATTCAGCTGGTTTTGGCCCAGAATGGTCTGGCCGCCGTGAATTTCAGCCAGTCATTTCCGGCCGAAGTGAAGTCATTTTCGGATGTAGTTGGGGATGATGTTACGGATGATGTAAAGGCTGATGCTGCAGAACAAGATGATTCGGAAGCATGCAGAGAATTTGATCCGGCGGCGGATTTTAACCCGGAACAAATTGCAGTCATTATGAATACGAGCGCCACGACTGGGGAATTCAAATCTGTTCCGCTGCGCTGGAAACAGTTTGCTGCCCATGTTAAGGCTTCTCAAAAAAGCCTCGGAGTTACAGAAGAAGATAACTGGCTGATGATTCTGCCGTTGTATCATATCAGCGCCTTAACGATTCTACTGCGCAGTTTATACAACGGGACTGCGGTAACCTTGCTGGAAAGCTTTCGGGAAGAGGAAACGTTAAGCCTGGTTCAGGAAGGAAAAGTCAATATGCTGTCGGTTGTTCCGACCATGCTGAACAGAATCATTGACCGGATTGACAGGCATTGCTTGAGAGTGGTGCTTATAGGGGGGGAGTTCATACCCCGACCCTTGGTTGAAAAATGTATGGTTAGGCAGATCCCTATCTATAAAACGTACGGTATGACGGAAACCACCAGCCAATCGGCAACCTTTTCCGTTCTCCAATACCCGGATAAGCTTGATTCAGTTGGACTTCCACTGGATTCAGTGGAAATTCTGATCAAAAATCCAGGGTCTGACGGCAGCGGCGAAGTCCTGATTCAGAGTCCCATGGTTATGGACGGATATCTTGGCCGGGAAACGATCTTCGGATTTTTCCCTACGGAAGATATCGGTTATTTGGATCCGGACGGTTTCCTGTATATTCTCGATCGTCGCAAAAATATGATCATTTCAGGCGGGGAAAATATTTATCCGCGGGAAATCGAAAATATACTCTACGCACACCCTGGGATCAAAGAATGCACTGTCATCGGAAGAAAAGATCCTAAGTGGGGACAGGTACCTGTCTTATTTGCAGTATCTTCGTTAAACGAAGAAGAGATCAGGGACTATCTGTCTCCGAGACTTGCCCGCTATAAACTTCCCAGCGAGATCATTTTTTTGGCTGAACTTCCCCGGAATACCACAGGAAAGATCCGTCACAAGGCGCTGGAAGATATGCTGGCTGGAGGAGGAGACCCATGATCATAAAAAAAGCAGAGCTATTCCTTTTAGACATGCCTTTGAAATTTACCTTTAAAACATCTCAGACCAGGCTGAACTGTCGGGAAACGATCATTCTTAAAATCACAGACGAATTTGGGAATACCGGCTATGGGGAAGTTGTCGCTTTCTCTGATCCTTTTTATACTTCGGAAACGCTTGCTGATGCCAAACATCTTCTGCTGGAAACTTATCTTCCGCGGCTGCTGCAGGAAGAGACTGTGCATCCTTTCGACATTCATGCCTGGCTGGACAGAGCTTATCCGATGACAGGCGCAGGGGTTGAAAATGCGTTGCTGGACGTGTACGCAAGGCGTCAGCATATCCCTGTCATGGCGGCTGTGTTTCTGGAGGAGACCAATACGCAGATTGAGGCGGGTATGGTTCTGGGAGATCTGGATAACGCCGGCCTGTTAAAACAGATTGAACAGTACCTGCAGGAAGGTTACGTCCGTTTTAAAATAAAGATCAAACCGCAGGACGGTTTTGCCAAACTCAACATGATCAGAACTGCCTATCCCTATCTCAAGCTGCTCGCGGATGCCAACAGAAGCTTTCGCTCCGAGCACATTCCCGAATTGATGAAAATAGACGGTCTTGGTTTGCTGTGTTTGGAGGAACCTTTGGCTGAAGCGGAACTGACGGACTATCAGAAACTTCAGGCAGAAATGCAGACGCCTGTCTGTCTGGATGAAAGCATTTTAAGTGTAGCTGACCTGGAGAAGGCGATCGAATTAAAAGCCTGTCGCGCCTTGAACATCAAGACCGGCCGGGTTGGCGGCTTGTTTTATGTCAGGCAGATGATTGAGCTTTGCCGGAAACATCATATCTACTATTGGATCGGGAGTATGGTGGAAAGCGGAATTTCGAAAATACTGCACGTTCATTTGGCAAGTCTGAAGGATACCTATATTCCCGGAGATTTGTCGCCATCCCAGCGTTATTTTTCACAGGATATCATCCGGCCTGAGGTCACGGTTCAAAACGGCAGGATTGAAGTACCCCGGGGTCCGGGATTGGGAATTGCTGTCGATGAAAATGTCCTGGCTGATTATACCGTTGAGCATCACATATTCGCTTAGCAGCGTGCGCGGGAAAGGAGGGCCACTTGATGGAAAACCAGAAATACCTGATAGATTACCTGAATATTGAATATATACAGTATAAGGACAATACGTTTGAAGCCAAGATGAATTTAACGACTTTTCATAGCCAGCCTTATGGTATATTGCATGGCGGGGCAACCATTGCTTTGGGGGAATCGGCTGCAGGATATGCCTCCAACCAACTGCTGGATAATAGCCAGGTTGCTGTGGGCCAGAATATTACGGCAAATCATATGAAAACAAAAAACATAGAAGGCTATATCCTCGCGAAAGGCAGACTGCTGCATCAGGGAAAAACATCCCATGTCTGGTTGATTGAAATGCTTGATGAAAAGGATGAGCTGATTTCCGTGGTTACTGTGACAAATGCGGTTATAAATTACAATAGAGTGTAAAAAAGGCTGTTAAAGCCTTTTTTTTTAAAATATTATGGAGGTAGGTCTGTGTGCCATAATACCACACTGGTCCAGCTGTGGACGTCAAAATATTTGTACCACTGTGCCTGTAATGGCGTATTTTTTGACAAAGATGGTGTAATGTGATAATCTTCTTACTACAATCTACTAATTTATTAATTTAGTAATTTAGTAATTTAGTAATTTAGTAATTTAGTGAATAATAAATTAGTTGATATAAAAGAAATGACAAAATAAAATTTTGCTAAATTAGGAGAGGTAACTTATGAAGATTCCAACGACGCTGAAACATAAACCTGTGATTGTATCGGAAGACTATGAAAGGATTGACGGCAGAAATGCCTATGATTCCGACGCCAAAGGATTATCCCTGGGGCTGGCCCAGTGGAATGACAGGGGGAAGCTGGAGATATCTGCGAAGGTCTGGCGGTTCACCGGAGAAAAATGGTCGAGACAGTCCGAGGAGCTTCCGCTTCACCGGGTGATCGATCTTGCGATCCTGATTTGCAGATCGACACTTCATTTTCGTGAGGCCTACCGATATGAAAAAATGTATGATCCTGAGAAACCCGTCATTGACAGGATCGGGCTGCAGGGAGATGCAATGACCGTAGCCGTATGTACTGATAATCCAATGATTGAAGGAGACATCAAACTATTCAGGCAAGTACTCAGCAATGACGATGAATTAATCGGAGAACGTTTGAGTACGCTTTCCAAACTGCTGAAGGAAATGGGGTATTAGACGATGACGGGTACATCCGACCGGAAAAGGGAGCTTCGCAATGAATATAAGGAACGGAAAACTTCCGGTGGAGTTTTTATGATTACCAATAAAGAAAACGGCAGGTATGTTCTGCAGGGCGCTGTTAATGTCAGGCGGTTCCAGAACCGTTTTGATTTTTCTAAAGATACCGGCTCCTGTGTGCTGACAAAACTTCAACAGGAATGGGATGAATATGGGGCCAAGGCTTTTAAGTTTGAAATTCTGGAAGAAATCGAAATGAAAGATACCCAGACCATGAAGGAATTTGAAGAAGACCTTCAGCTTCTTGAAGAGATATGGGCGGAAAAGTTGGATCCGGAACTAAGGATTTTCTAAGGTATCCAATGCGGTTTTCTTAGGTATCCAAGGAATGATGTATATTGGAATCTTTGACCCGTGAGAAGGATGTATCCCTCTCACGGGCATTAGTTTTTTTAATCATAGTTGGGTTGGCTAACATTACAATGGCCTGAGAAGAAACTAAACCATGAAGAAGATGATTCCAGATTGCTGAATAATACGTTTTCGTTAAGCGAAATTTTTTTAAGAAACCAACTTTCTGTCCACCTATAAGCGTGCCTAGAGAAAGCATAGAAATGGCTGCTCCTTTTATCAAGTAATGATCTTTACCCGTTTTCTTAAGCGTATAAACTAAGGGAATTCCCCACAATGAGCCTATACCTAAATGTGCCAATTGACCTAATATGAAATTCTCGCGTCGTTTTGTTCTATATGGAGCTACAAATAATCCACCTGCTATATGACCATATAGTGTTTCAGTTTTCCCTGCCTTAAAAATTAATAAATTAGATACATCCATAGCAATCGTCCCAATTAAACCTCCTAGAAGGCCAATGATGATTGTATCTTCGCTCCTGCCAATTTTCAGCATTAAAGTACTCCTTTTTTATATAGAGTGCACTTATTTTTGAAATTTTAGAATGGTATTTTTTACCGTTGAAATTTGGTCAAAAAAATCTGCATTATTATCTAACTGGAGTCTGGAGTTTTTTATTTTAACCACGTCCCAGAAATTTTTTCTGTTTGCAGTGCTGACCTTTGTCTTGATGATCTTAGTTATACTGATGATCAGAAGGGTACGTATTTTACTGAAAAATATACGCATAAAGCCTATGGCACAACGCCATAGGCTTAAGACTTGTTCTATTACGATTCTTTATTTGTATGAGATTCTATTTATCCGTGCTGTCCTTGTTGTTAGTGCTGTCTTGGGCGTCTTGTACTTCTACAGTTTGAGATTCAATTTGCTCGGGCACTGCAGCAGGGGATTCAGCCTGGTCCTCAGATACGGTATCTTCAGCTGCGGTATTAACGGTGTTTGTATTTACCACTGCGGGTTCAGCATGGACCACGGTTTCACTGTTGGAACATGAACAGAAGTATCCGGTGATTTTTTGATTGATGAGAGCTGCAGCGTACAGGACTACGGCAATGCCAAGGATGCTAAGCGGCTGGAAGATTCCAGGGAGCAGTTGACCGGGAATCAATTCCTTGGCGACCATTTCATATGGATAGCCTTGCGTGGTATACTGCGAAATGGTGTTGTTGAAATACAAAATATTATTGACTAAAAGTGCAACAGCGATAAGAGCAATAAAAGCAGATGCGATATACATGAAAATCGAACTTCCGGGGAGTTTTTTTCTTGACTGGGATTTCTTTTGTTGTTTCATAAAAGATATTTCTCCTTTTGCCTACCACGGCGTTAATTGTTTTGCAGACCTTTATTTATTTTAAAAAGGTTCCTACTGGTAATATAGACATTAATTCTTAGAATTATATTAATGTAGAGCTTACACTATTCATTTTTGATTTTATACTGTATAATTGTACGAAGAGCCAAGCATCCTCATTGTTCCAAAACATTGACTATGAGGGGATTTCCAATTGGGGAGATTCAGGCAGCATTTATACGTAAAGGTAAATTTAATTGAAGATAATTGGGGGCATAATGATGATTAGTGTTACGAGGCTGCTATTTGATACGGAATATTTCGGGGATTCCCTGCGTTATAGCAGGCATGCTCATGGGGCTAAAAACGGAGCAACAGGTAGTTCAGGACCGGTGGTTGTTTGGAATTCGACGCGAACCTGCAATTTGCAGTGCGTCCATTGTTATATGGACTCAGATTCGCAGAAATATAACGGAGAACTGACGACGGAAGAAGCGAGGAGTTTCATTGATGATTTAGCGGAGTTTCACGTTCCTGTCCTGCTTTTTTCAGGCGGGGAGCCTTTGATGCGGCCCGACTTTTTTGAACTTGCCGCCTATACTGCTCAGAAAGGAATCAGACCAACTTTATCTACGAACGGTACGTTGATAACACCGGAAGCTGCCCGGCGCATCAAAGAAATCGGTGTAGGTTATGTTGGGGTATCGCTTGACGGTCTGAGAGCGGTGAATGACAAGTTTAGGGGCAGAGAAGGAGCTTTTGCGGCTGCTATGGGAGGAATCCGGAACTGTGTGGAGGCGGGTCAGCGCGTTGGTCTGCGCTTTACGATTAACCGTCATAATTATGAGGAACTGGATCGTATCTTTGATTTTATTGAAGCAGAAAAAATTGACCGTGTTTGTTTTTATCATTTGGTATACTCCGGACGGGGCAAGCAAATGGTCGCTGATGATATTACACCCGAAGAGTCGAGACAGGCGCTCGATACCATTATCCGCAGAACAAGAGACTTTGAAAAACGCGGATTGCACAAGGAAATCCTGACAGTTGATAATCACGCCGACGGTGTTTATCTCTATTTGCGGGCTTTATGTGAAGATCCGGCCAGAGCGGAGAAAATAAAGACACTCATCGGCTGCAATGGCGGAAATCGTTCTGGGATTGCGTTTGGAGAGGTTGATCCTTCAGGGAATGTACATCCGGATCAGTTTACGCAGCATATCTCGTTTGGCAATGTCCGAGAGAGAAAGTTCGGAGATATCTGGACTGACTTGAGCCAACCAGTGCTGGCAGGTTTGAAAGACCGTAAACCACTTCTCAAAGGGCGATGTGCCGAGTGCCGGTATTTAGATTTCTGCAACGGCAATTTCCGCACCAGGGCAGAGGCTGTGACAGGCGATTTTTGGGAATCTGATCCGGCCTGTTACTTAACGGATGAAGAGATCGGGAAAAAAACTGCAATTAATGATTGACGTTAGGAGAGGAAGAAGAATATGATTGTCTCTTGGAATACGACAAATGCCTGCAACATGTATTGTGATCACTGTTACCGCGATGCCGGATGCAGGGCCGAGGAGGAACTCAACACGGCTGAGGCCAGGACACTGCTGGAACAAATCACCAAAGCAGGGTTTAAGATAATGATTTTTAGCGGCGGTGAACCGCTCATGCGCCCAGATATTGTTGAACTAGTCGCCTATGCCAAAGAACTTGGTTTACGGCCTGTCTTCGGAACCAATGGTTCTTTGTTGACGGAAGATCTTGCCGCGAAGCTTAAAAAAGCCGGCGCCATGGGGATGGGAATTTCCCTTGATTCAATGGATCGAAAAAAGCAGGATGATTTCCGTCGCTATGACGGAGCCTGGAATCAGGCTGTGCAAGGTATGCGCAATTGCAAGGCAGTGGGGCTTCCTTTCCAGGTGCATACAACAGTGATGGACTGGAATGCACATGAACTTGAAACACTTACGGATTTTGCGGTCCGGGAAGGAGCAGTGGCGCATCATTTTTTCTTTCTGGTGCCGACAGGTCGGGCAGTGTCTATAGAAGAAGAGTCCTTAAGGGCGGAAGCTTACGAAGAAGTGCTGACCAGGATCATGAAGAAGCAGCAAACCGTTGATATTGAACTGAAACCAACCTGTGCACCGCAGTTTATGCGAATTGCCAAACAGATGGGGGTAAACACTCGGTTCAGCCGCGGCTGTCTGGCCGGAACAGCATATTGCATTATCAGTCCGAAGGGTCAGGTGCAACCCTGTGCGTATTTGAATCTGCCTCTCGGTGATGTCCGGGACACACCTTTTGATGAAATATGGCGCAGCAATCCGGTTTTGCAAGAACTGCGCACGCTGGCGTATAAAGGTGGGTGTGGCAGCTGCGGGTATAAAAAAGCCTGCGGAGGCTGCCGGGCTCGTGCTGCTTTTTATGAAAATGGAGACTACATGGCTGAAGAGCCCTGGTGTTTATACCACGGACGCAAGGGGGTCAGTTGCTAAATGGAGACAAAGGACCGGATTTTGCTGACCAGAATCCAGGCGGCCTTCCCGGTTGAGGAACGTCCTTATCAGGTTTTGGGAGAAATGCTGGGGCTAAATGAAGAAGAAACATGGCAGCGGGTTAACCAGTTTCGGCAGAAAGGAATGATCCGGCGGATAGGCGGAGTCTTTGATTCTCGTCGTCTTGGGTATTTCAGCACGCTTTGCGCGGCTAAGGTCCCGGAAGAAAAAATATCCGTTCTTGCGGATTTTTTAATGGAAATCCCGGGAGTTACGCATAATTATTTGCGGGATCATCGTTACAATATGTGGTTTACGGTCATCTCCCGGTCGCAGGCCGGGCTGATGCAGATTTTAGAACAGGCAAAGAACATTTTGGGAAGTCCCGAAGTTTACAGCCTTCCCGCTACCAGGCTGTTCAAGATTGGCGTGCTGTTTGACCTGGAAAAGCGTACAAATAATAAGCTGCCCATTGCGAATACCGGGTATTCGTCTCCGGAAGGGCAGCCGGCTTTTCAGGCAGGGGAAGGGGATAAGGCCTTAATCCGCATTTTGCAGGGTGATTTGAATCCGTCGCTTTGTCCTTTCTCTGAGGCAGCTTCCAGACTGGGATGGTCAGAAGAAAGTGTCCGGGCAAGAATCCAGGACTATAAGCATGACGGGGTGCTGCGACGTTTTGGTGCCATCCTGTATCACCGGAAAGCTGGATTTACTTCAAATGCGATGGGGGTATGGGTTGTTCCAGAAGCGCAGATTGAAGAAACCGGCCACATCATGGCCGCCTTTAAGGAAGTAAGCCATTGCTACCAACGCCCTGATCTTCCGGATTGGCCATATAATCTATTTACCATGATCCATGGGCATTCGCCGTCGGAGTGCAGAAAAACGATGGAGAGAATTTCTAAGGTTACAGGCATACGACGATATGAGATGCTGTTCAGTCATGCTGAATTGAAAAAGACAAGCATGGAATATTTCAGGGAAGAAGAGTAAAAAAGCATAAAGAATGAGGGGCGCAACGGGACTTAAGTTCTGTTGCGCCCCTCATTCTTTATGCTTTTTTATTGATCTGTGTCTGTTGTCCGGTGATTATCTGTCGGTATCTTTCTTCAGATTAGAGTAAAAACTGAATTAATACACAAAATAAACGGATAGAATAAATTTGGACGGTAATGGCGGGATGTTTGACCAGCTTATCACAAAAATACGCAGTAAGAACACAGGAAAAGAAAAACCTTTACTTGATGAACAATCCCAAGCCGGGAAGCCTCTGTCAAGCGCAATTGAGCATAACCAGCAAGCCCTGCAGCAGATTTTTGAAAAATGTTCGGATATTTCTTTCAGAGAATTTCAGCTGCACTCTACCAAAAAAATCAAAGCGTTTATTGTCTACTCAGACAGCCTGTGTAAGCCTGAAATTATTAATGACGCAATTTTAAAACCGATCATGCTGGAGGTTTCTGCAAGGACAGAAAATCTTCAAACAAAAGCAGATCTTATTACGAACACAGCCCTATATACGGACACGAATCTCGAAACAAACGCCGGTGATATGCCCGGTATCATCCTTCAACATCTGCTAACTAATTACAAAGCCGATACGTTGTCTCTGGTCTCCGAGGCAGCAAACGCTGTGCTGGAGGACAATCTCGTTTTGATTGTTGACGGGTATCCGATTGGCATTAAAGCTTCTGTCCAGGGGTATAACATCAGACAGATCAATGAGCCGACGACCGAACCGAACATTCGCGGGCCTAGGGATGGTTTCGTGGAAAATCTGGGAACAAACTTAAGTCTTTTGAGACGCAGGATCCGGACCAGCCGTCTGAAGGCCGAGAACATGACAGTCGGAACGTTGTCCAAAACGAAGGTTAATATTTGCTATATCCAGGGTGTAGCGAACGAAAAGGTTGTAGCTGAAGTCAAATCGCGTATTGAAAGGATCACGATCGACAATGTTCTGGACAGCAGTTATATTGAAGAATTTATTTCCGATGAGCCAATTAGTCTGTTTCCACTTGTACAGTATACAGAACGTCCGGACAAGGCGGCAGCTTCGCTGTTTGAAGGCAGAATTGCCATTATCGTCGACAATTCACCCTCAGTATTAATCGTTCCATGTACTTTTATAGCATTGATACAGGCCTCTGAGGATTATTATTACAGTGCGTTGTTTGGTTCTTTTGCACGAATAGGCCGCTTCATCGCAATTAATATCGCTTTACTGGTTCCTGCAATTACAGTTGCAGCGTTTTCTATCAATCAGGCGCTTATTCCGATATCCCTTCTAAATACGGTGGCCGGAGCCAGGGAAAGTCTTCCACTGCCCATTTCTATGGAAATATTTTTAATGGAACTGGTTTTTGAACTTCTGCGGGAAGCTGGTGTACGGTTGCCTAGGACTGTTGGCCAGGCAGTCAGTACGGTAGGGGGTTTGGTGATCGGGCAGGCCGCAGTCGATGCCGGGATTGTCAGTCCGACTTCAGTGGTAGTTGTTGGTCTGACAGCGATTGCTTCGTTTACGTTTCCGGATTACAATGTCGGGACCAGCATCCGGATCATCCGTTTTAGTTTAATTATCATGGCCAGTGTTTTTGGAATTGTGGGAATTATCTTTGGACTGATGATTCTGCTTACCCATCTTTGCAGTCTGCGTTCTTTTGGGGTACCGTATTTGTCGCCCATCGCGCCGCTGACACCGCAGGATCTGAAAGATACCGTTATCCGGGTACCTTGGTGGGCAATGATTACCCGGCCCAGGTTCTTCGGAGACAAGGAACCTCTGCGCAGCGATGCTAATCAGTTGAAGCAGAAACTTAAAAAGAGGGGGAATAGAAAATAGGCAAGGAACGAATATCTGGTACGCAGACCGCGATGCTGCTGTTTATTGTAATGACCTCAACCGCAATCTTGTTTATTCCGGGATTAACTGCGGTGACAGCCAAACAAAATGCCTGGCTAGTAAGCCTGGGGGCAGGGATATCTTCTTTTGGCATATTGATCATTTCGGCCAAGCTGGCACAGCGGTTTCCGGGGCTCACAATAGCAGAATATCTGCCGCTCATTGTAGGGAAAATCGGAGGCAGGGTGCTGGCTGTTTCCTATATCCTATTTTTTACTGTCCTAAATATCCTCGTTGTCAGGGAAACTTCGGAATTTTTAACCGTATCCGCTTTAATTGGAACACCGGGCATTCCTATCAATTTGGTATTTGTACTTATTTGCTGGTATTCTGCGCAAAAAGGGATTGAAGTGATCGCACGGATGAACCAATTCATCCTGCCTCTATTTTTATTTGCTTATCTAATGGCCTGTATCTTGGCGATTCCGAAAGCAGATCCAAGCAGTTTGCTCCCTATTTTGGAAGACGGGATAAGTCCGGTGATACAGAATATATGGATACCGGTTCAATGGTATGGCGAGATTGCCGTGTTACTGATGTTAATCCCTCTGATGAATAAACCTCAGGAAGTGCTGAGAAAGGCATCCTACGCAGTTATTAGCGCAATGCTTTTGTTGACTTTTGGATCGCTGGTTGTACTGACTGTCTTAGGGGCGGATGTCGCCGGTCAAATGATCTTCCCAATATGGTTTACTGCGAAAACAATTGAATACGGGAATTACATTCAACGTGTAGAATTATTGGCGTTGCCGTTATGGCTGACCGGGATCATGGTCAAATCCTCTCTGCTTTTTTATGTAACGATACTCGCAGTCAAACAGTCAGTCAGCAGAAAGTACCCCAAACTTATTGCCGCTTCAGTGATGGTCATCGTATTCTCAGGGGCAACGTTCCTTGTACCCAACACCATGGCGCTGCTGGAATTTCTGACAACATACTGGCCGTCCGTATCTTTGTTATTTGAAGTTATACTGCCGTTGCTACTGCTTGCCATTACATTAATCAGAAAGAAAAAAGGAGGTTGTATGCAGTGACATCAAAAGCAAAAGGATATGCCCGGATGATTCTTTTGATGCTTAGTTTGCTTTTCCTTTCAGGCTGTTGGAGTAGAAATGAGGTTGAGGATTTGGCTATGCTGACTGGCGGGGCGATCGATTACTCGTCCGAAAAAGCTCAGGAAAAGTATGAGGGTCAATGGCTAATCATTAGTCCGCCCAGCTCCAGTAATTCAGACGGTGGTGCGTCTTCCAGCAAATCTACGGATATGGTGTTTAAAGGGGAAGGTGAAACATTTTTGGAAAGCACAACGGGTCTGAATAAACAGCTGCCGCGTTTGCAGACCAGCAGCCATGCAATATTTATCATTTACGGGGAGAATATGGCTAAGGAAGTGACGGCCAAGGTGACGGAAAACTTCCTGCGTTATCCTGAAAGCAGACCCAATGAATGGTTATTTGTGACCAAAGGAAATGCTGGGCTTTTTATTCAGGCCAAGCCGACGCTTGTATCGAATCTTTTTAAGCAGATAAAAAAACAGCAGGAGATTGCACTTCGTACGGGAGTTTCAAGAGGGGTTACCTTTCTGGAATTTTGTCAATGGCTCCTTAGCCCGGACCGGGATCCGGTAGTGCCGCAGATTAAATGGAATGACGAAAATCAAAGCGATAGTCTGCATATTGAAGGCTTTGGCGTATTTCGAAGCGACAAACTTATTGGCTGGCTGGACAGGGATGAGTCTACAGGATACTTGTTTCTCACGCAAGATTTAAAAGACGGGCTAATGACATTTAAGTTTGGATATGGCTCCCAGATGATCTCTTACCAAGTAGGGGCCTCTAAGCATAAAATCAAAGCAGAATTGGTGAATGGAAAACCAGTCTTTCGAATATCAATCCAAACTGTTGGAGCAATTCCTGATAATTCCAATTTCCAGATCTCTACGAAAAGTGCCAGCCAAATGGAAACAGCAGCCGCAGAAAGTGTCCGAGCGAAAGCGTTAAAGACCATCTCAAAAGCCCGTGAATATGATTCGGATTTTTTGGGTTTAATGCAGTATCTGCACCGTCATAAGCCGTCAGCTTGGAAAGAAGTTGGGACTGACTGGCGGAAGGCCTTCCGGGAAGCGGAAATCGAAGTAGAAGTTCAAGCAAAGATTGTAGCGGAAGGGACCTTATCGCAATCCTTTGATCTGAAGGACTAGGAACATTTCAACGTATTCAAAATGGCCTTAAAGATTTTCATGCAAATTAATAGATGTTAAAAAGAACCAGAATGTACTATAATTCCTAATATATAGTTAATATTATCATGCTGCAGGATCGGCTCGGTTCAGACTTATCCGATTTACCGACCTTCTTAGTGAATGATGATATAAAAGGAGAATGCATTAATGAACATGAAATTTATTAAGAAAATACCGACGGCTGAGGAGATTATTGAACAGATACCTTTACCTGAACATATAAAAAAAATAAAACAGGACAGGGACGAGCAGATCAGCAATATTTTAGAAAACAAGGATAACCGCTTTATTCTGATCATCGGACCCTGTTCGGCAGATAATGAGGACTCGGTATGTGAATATATTGGAAAGCTCGCTGTCATGCAGGAAAAAGTCAAGGATAAGATATTGATAATCCCGCGGATCTATACCAACAAGCCCCGTACTACGGGGGAAGGCTATAAGGGGATGGTCCATCAGCCTGACCCGAGCAAAGAACCTGATTTATGCGAGGGGATTATAGCCATTCGTAAGCTCCATATCCGGGCCCTGTCGGAATTCCATATGCCGGCAGCTGATGAAATGCTTTATCCGGAGAACTACACGTATCTTCTCGATGTGCTGGGTTACATTGCAGTTGGTGCCCGCTCTGTGGAGAATCAGCAGCACCGCTTAACCGTCAGCGGCGTATGTACACCGGTCGGCATGAAAAACCCAACGAGCGGGGACATAACGGTTATGCTGAATTCGATTTATGCCGCCCAGCAAGGGCATCATTTTATCTATAACGGCTGGGAAATAGAGACATCTGGTAATCCGCTTGCCCATGCGATCCTAAGAGGGGCTGTGGATTCCTCCGGCAGAAATATCCCGAATTATCATTATGAAGATTTAATCTATGCCGCCTACGAATATGAAAGGCTCGAACTGGTCAATCCAACAATCATTGTGGATACCAACCATGCCAATTCGATGAAGCGCTTCTATGAACAGCCTCGGATCGCGCGGGAAGTTCTGACAAGCAGAACGTATGATCCGCTGTTGAATAAAATGATTAAAGGGCTGATGATTGAGAGCTATCTGGTGGAAGGCAGGCAGGAGATCGGAGCGAATATCTATGGAAAGTCCATTACCGATGCTTGTCTGGGATGGGAGAAAACGGAAGAATTGATTTATAAAATAGCTGAAAACGTTTGAGCTTGGGGGTTTAAGAACCATGCTTTTGGAAGAACAAAGAAAACAGGTCATTGATATTGCCAGACAGGCCCTTCAGTCCGGGTTAATTATGCGGACCATGGGGAATTTCAGCATGCGGGACTCGAAAACAGGCTATGTATGTATAACCCCGAGCGGGATGGATTACTCTGTGGTCAGACCGGAAGATATAGTTGTGATGGATACGCAGCAGATTGTGATCGATGGCAGCCGAAAACCTTCGATTGAAAGCGGGATGCATTGTCTTGCCTACCAGGAAAGACCGGATGTGCTCGGTGTTTGTCATACCCATTCCTGCTTTGCGACAGCCTGGGCCTGTGTGGAGGAACCCTTTCCGCTTGTCTTGGCCGAAATGGCTGCTGTGCTGGGTGGAAAACTTGAAACGGCCCCTTTTTTCCCGATGGGTTCCGAGGAGCTGGCTGAGGCTACGATCCAGACCCTTGGCATACAAAATGCTGTACTGATGAGCAATCATGGCCAGTTGACGGTAGGCCCGACGCTCGACAAAGCCCTGGCCAATGCGCAGCTTGTCGAAGAGGCTGCCAAGATTGCCTGCTATGCAGTCAGTATTGGAAAACCAAAAGCGATTTCTCCCGGGCAGGCCAATTTGCTTCAGCAGTGGATCTCGGAAAATTACGGACAGTAGAGAACAAAAGAGGGAAAACAATGAAGGTAGACCAAACGAACATGATAAACCGTTTCGGTGAATTTAAAGATAAAAAATTAGAGAAGGAGTACGAAGAGTCTGAGTTAATTGTTTTATTTAAATATCTCCGGCCAATCGTACTTCTTCTGGGAATCCTATATTTCCTTTTTGTTATTCCGGACTTCTATTTTGTGAAGAACCCGAAAGCATTTCAATTGATATTTCTGGTAAGAGCCGTCTATTTGATCTTGATAGGTATATTTTTTTTCAGAATGAAATCCATAAAAAAGTATTCAACGCTGTGTTTCTGGGTTACGCTTTATGAAGTAATGGCGTCTGTTGTATTTATTTTTGTCTTTTACCAATATGAATCTCCGGATTTTTTTATTCAAGCTTTTGGTATTATCGCGATTATTTTAGCGGTTTGTTTAGTCCCGAACCGTTGGATCAATATGATCATGGTCTCCGTATTTACTGCGGTCACTTTTTTTGCTGCTTCGATCTATTTCTTGGAGCAAATGGATGCTTCGGATTTTTCCGCGGTAATTTTTTATATCTTATTAGTGGCGGCCCTGAGCAGTAGCGCTTCATTTAGGACCCACCTTTTTAAAAGAATTCATTTCCTTAACGGCAGAGATCTGATCCAACTGTCTATTAGAGATCCGTTAACCGGGATCTATAACAGGTTGAAATTTGATGATGAGCTTGATAAATGGATATCCTATGCGAAAAGATATCCTTGTGATCTTTCACTTATGATTTTCGACATTGACTATTTTAAGAAAATTAACGATTGCTTTGGACATTTAACTGGGGATAAGGTTCTGACGGAGGTCACGGATCTGGTCAGAGGAATGATAAGAGAAACAGATATCTTTGCCCGCTGGGGAGGCGAGGAATTCGTTATTCTGCTACCGAATACCCATAAGAGTGAGGCTGTGGAAATAACAGAAAGAATAAGAAAGAGGATATCAGGCTATGATTTCACTTCCGGCCATCTAACCTGCAGTTTCGGAGTAGATTCTTGGCGCAAGGAAGAAGAACGGGACAATTTTGTGCAGCGTGTTGACACGCTATTGTTGAATGCCAAGGAGATGGGTAAAAACAATGTACAAAGTGACGATGTCCATTTAAAAAAGCCAACATTGCTCACTGAATGAACACGGTCATTCGACCATTATAGGAGGAAAGATATGTCGGACTTTGAAAATATTTTGGGTAATGTTAAAACCTGGGTAAGAGAAGTCGGTAATCTTCAGAAAAAAAACTTCCGCAAGGAGAATCTTTATATCGAAACGAAGTCGACAGAAGTAGATTTGGTAACGGAGGTCGACAAGCTTTCGGAAGATTATTTTCTGAAAGCGATTCAGGATAAATACCCCAGCCACAGCATTCTGTCTGAGGAATCCGGGGTGCATCAGAACAAGGATTCGAATTATCTATGGATTATTGATCCGCTGGATGGAACGACGAATTACGCGCAGGGCCTGCCGGTCTTTGCGGTATCGGTGGCACTTCAATATAAGAAAAAAACGGTTCTGGGCGTTGTTTATTTGCCGATGCTGGATCTGCTTTTTGAAGCGGTGGTCGGTCAGGGAGCCAGCCTGAACGGCAAAAGAATAAACGTTGCTGCTAAATCCAGGTTAAAGGAATGCCTGCTGTCTACCGGTTTCCCATATGACCAGTCTGAAAATCCGGACAACAATACGAACTATTTTGCATTCTTTGTGCCCAGATCGAGGGGGATGCGCAGAATCGGCTCCGCAGCCTATGACCTTGCCAATGTGGCCGCAGGAATCATTGACGGCTATTGGGAACTGAATCTAAGTCCCTGGGATGTTGCCGCGGGCATTCTGCTTGTTGAGGAAGCAGGCGGGAAAGTCGCGCTTCTTGAGAAAAAGAGAGGGATATCCCTGATTGCAGGGAATGAAAATATTGTTGGCCAGATCTTTCAAGGAATGTCTTCGGTTGACCAGCAAGGTATCAGTTGATGACTTTGAACCATTCAAAACCCTTGAGCAGAGGATTGCTGCCCTCACTCCTGAATGTGTTCTAATTTATTTTGCGCAGGACTGTCAATGATCTCACCTTCGTAGGTAAAACGGGATCCATGGCAGGGGCAGTCCCAGGATGCTTCAGCTGAATTCCACTGCAATTCACATCCCAGATGGGTGCAGGTCGTGTCGACAATATGCAGGGCCCCTTGCTGGTCGCGATAAGCACCTGCTCGTTGGCCGTCATGTTCGATGATTTTGCCTTCGCCTCTGGGAATTTCCGCTATGCCCGGGACGGATGACAGTTTGCCGGAAATCAGGTGTTTGGCAACGTTCAGGTTTTCCTGGACAAAGTTTTTGGCTGAGGCGACCGGCGTAAAGCGGGAAGGGGAATACACATTCATCCAGGGGCTGTAGCCGTTTAGGATCAGGTCCCGGAAAATAAGAGCGGCGGCCGTACCTGTGGTCATTCCCCATTTGCCGAACCCTGTAGCGACGTAGACATCAGGCGTATCGGTCGTGAGATTACCGATATAAGGGACTTCATCCATCGTCGTATAATCCTGTGTAGACCACCGGTAAGGGATATCCTCAACCTCAAAAAGCTGCCTGGCAAAATCTCTGAGTTTTAGGTAATGATTGTGGGTATCTTCTCCCTGCCCCGTCTTGTGATGTTCGCCGCCAACAATTACCAAATTGTTTTCCTTGTCGTGTTGAGAACGTAGGGAACGGGTCGGGTCTTCAGCAGAAATATACATGCCTCCGGGATAATCTCCTTTGATTCTGACACCTAAAGCATAAGAACGTTCGGGATAGAGTCTCGTGAAAAATAAGCCCATAGCCTCATAAAAAGGGTAATGAGACGCAATAATCACCTTTGATGCAGCAATTCTTGCCCCGTTATCGGTGAGCACCAAACAAGGTGTGCCTTGCTGAATGTCAACAGCTTTGGTTTGTTCGAAAATATGACTGCCGTTTCCGGGTATTTCCTTAGCGAGTGCGAGCAAATATTTTCGCGGATGAAACTGAGCCTGGTCATCAAAACATACAGCGCCTTTAATCGGGAACGGAAGAGGGATTTCTGACAGGAAAGAAGCCCTGATGCCGAAAAGGTCAGCAATTTTCGCTTCTTCCATAATTTCCGGAACATATCGATCCTGCTGCGTAAAAACATAGGCGCTTTGCCGCATAAAATCGCAGTCTATGTTGTTATCCTGAATCAGTCCGGCAATCAACTGTAGGGCAATTTCATTGGCTTGCGCATACTGCCGGGTTTTTTCTTCCCCAAACTTTTTCTGCAGCTTTGCATAGATTAAGGAATGCTGTGAAGTAATCTTGGCGGTCGTATGACCTGTAGTCCCCTGAAGAATGCGGTCGGCCTCAAGGACAACCACCTTATAGCCTTCCTTTTTTAAAAGAAAAGCAGAAGTAATCCCTGCGATTCCGCCGCCAATGACTGCAATATCGGCTTCAACATCCTCATTCAGAGCCGGATACTCGGTCCGGGGTGTCGAAGCCATCCAGTAAGACTGGGGCACTCTTCGGAAATCTGTCGGATAATTTTCCATCGGTTTATCCTCCTGAAAGTGAATAATCTTTGAATCTTACGGTATTATCTTTAGCAGATGAAATAAAAATATCCAATGACCCGGCAATCGTGTAAAATAGTCTTATGATAAGCGACGAAGGAGATACATCGGTGGAAGCATATGATGTGAAGGTGCTCGCAGAACTGAAAAAATGGCAGAGAAAAATGACCAGGAACGCATCGCTGACGGACAGGGTAGCAAAAAATATTCAGAACAGAACGAACAGGCTGATTCCGGATAAAGGTCATGAAATCATTACAGCTGCGATCAAAAATATGGTGGGGGCTGTTTTGACAGGATCCGAATTTACGACAAGAGAACCGCTTAAAAATATTGACCTGAAGGAACGGGACAGACTTGCTTTGGCTAAAATCAGCGTCTACAAAAAAACGGCCAGTCTGGAAGGGGCGGGCACAGGAGCAGGCGGCATCTTGCTTGGATTTGCAGATTTTCCTCTGCTCTTAAGCATCAAGATTAAGTTCTTATTTGAGATGGCAAGCATTTATGGATTTGATGTCAAAGATTTAAGGGAAAGACTATATATCCTTCATCTGTTTCAGCTGGCTTTTTCCAGCAGAGAGAAACGGATGCAGGTCTTTCAAAGGATTTTGGACTGGGATGAATACATTTACAGGCATCCGATTTCAATGGAAACAGTTGATTGGCGCACTTTTCAGCAGGAATACAGAGATTATATTGATCTCGCCAAGCTTTTGCAGCTGGTACCTGTCATCGGAGCTTTTGTCGGTGCAGTAGCGAATTACCGGTTGCTTGGGGAACTAGGCGATACGGCTATGAATGGCTACCGTCTGAGATTATTAAAAGATAAGATAGATACTATGATCTGATTACAAAACCCGATAATTCAATTCGATTATGCTATAGATTAAATCATAACGGAAAATATACCGATATGAATTTGGCGCAGAAAAGGAGGATACGAATGAAGGAACCCGCTGAACAAGATCGTAACGCTGAACTTGAAGAATGGATATTAATCACTGAAGCCGCGAATGAAATTGAGGCGGATATTATTGAATCGATCCTTGATTCTGAAGAGATTCCCTGCTATAAAAGGTACAATGAAGCCGGGGATTATCTTCGAATCTATATGGGGATGACCAATTTCGGTGTGGAAATCTATATCCCGGGAAATCTGAAGGAAAAGGCGGAAGGCCTTCTGAATTCAATGAATACGCAAGATGACCAGGAATAACAAATATTCTATGCGAGTTTTAAGATTTGTGTTATAACTTAGAGTGTGATAGATAATCATCATTCAATTTATTTTAAAGGGGGAGTTTATCATGCCGCATATCATCGTTAAATTATGGCCGGGCCGAAGTGACGAACAAAAAATAGCCTTAGCCGACAAAATGGCCGAGGCGATGACGGAAATAATGGGAATTCCCGATAATAATATTTCGGTCTCTTTTGAAGAAGTAGCCAAGGAAAAGTGGACCGAAGAGGTTTATAATACCGACATCCTGGACAAAGAAAGTCTGTTGTATAAAAAGCCGGGTTATTAATGTTTAGGAGTGGTGTGAATGCGGAAGGTTAAGATTATAACCGACAGTACCAATGACCTTTCAGCAGAATTGCTTCAAGAATATGATATTGATGTTGTTCCGCTGCATGTTGATTTTGGAGAAGAAACCTACCGGGATGGCATAGACTTAATTCCTGCAAGGCTTTTTCAGCTTGTGGAAGAAAAAAAGTTGCTTCCGAAGACGGCAGCTCCTTCACCGTATGCGTATGCAGAATGTTTTCGGGAATATTTTGATCAGGGGCAGGACATTATTGTGATCACCATTTCTGCTCAGATGTCCTCATCTTACCAAAATGCCGCCCTTGCTGCCTCGGAATTCCCACAGGGAAGAATCTGGGTAATCGATTCCCAAAACCTGTCTACAGGCATAGGAGCTTTGGTGATTACAGCTGCCGAATATGCCCGACAGGGGCTCAAGGCGGAAGAAATTTCGGCAAAGATCCGGGATTCGGTTGCCAAGGTCCATGTGAGCTTTGTGATCGATACGCTGGAATATCTTTATAAAGGTGGCAGGTGCAATGTTCTGCAGAACCTAATGGGTAGCGTCCTGAAAATCCGGCCGACCATCGGTGTAGAAAATGGGAAAATGCTTGTCGTTGATAAAGTGCGCGGAGAAAAGAAAAAGGCCTTGGATAAATTGATTGAGAATGCCAGGCGGGATTCTGTAGACTCAAAACAAATCTTCATCACCCACTCCCTGGGAAGTGAAGAGGAAGCCATCTACTTGAAGTGCGCGTTGCAGGATATTTATCCGTATAAAGAAATTCTGATTACCAATGCAGGCTGCGTGATTTCCAGTCACTGCGGCCAGAAGACAATCGGTGTGATTTATATCAGAAAATAAAACATTCAAAATTATGGTGCTATTTAGCTGTTTAATCGTAATTACTTAAAAATAGTATTGCTTATGCCAAATATTAATAAAGAAATTATAATTTTGACAAAACGTTTACGAAAATGTAACGAAAGTACTATTAAATTGTAACAAAGACCATTGAAATCATGGTTTGTTTCTAATATAATAAGTTTTAGTTAATAAAGTTAGGAGCAATCATGGAAAAATTATTATTAAAGTATGATGATTATTTTCTTGCAGTAGCCAGACCTATTATCGAGCACGATGAATACCAGAAAATGAAAGTGATCCCGCATCACCATGGCTCAGTCTTTGAGCATTCTCTGGACGTTGCTTACCTGTCTTATAAGATTGCTATGAAGTTCAGACTTGATGTCATTTCGACGATCAGAGGGGCACTTCTTCACGACTTCTACTTATACAAGTTTAAGAAAAGAGAAGACAAGAACCTGCTCGCAGAAAGCTACCGGCATTCACGCAATCATCCGAAGATCGCGGTGAAAAATGCGCAGAAATACTTTGAACTGAACAAAAAAGAACGGGATATCATTTCCAATCATATGTTCCCGGTCGGACTGCCAAGAAGTTATGAAGCCTGGGTAACCACAATCGCAGATAAAAGCCTGGCGCTGACCGAATACACCACGAGAGTATACTGCTTTGCCTATCTGAAACTGTATCTGCATCTGGTTCAAAAATCTGCTTAACGCGAATACATTAAAAAATTTATACTGATAACTTTAAAGTATTCAATAGAATAGAATTAAATAGAATCGAATTAATTAAAATATATAAGAATCTAATAATAATCACCATGATCGACGAAGAATGACACCCACCAGATACAGAATGTTAACCGGTTTGACCGGTTTTTCTGTTTTTGGGACAGAAATAAGCCATGCTGAACAAAAGCCCGACGGTACGGTTGTTTTTGATGAAAGATATGGTAAAATCTGAATAGAACAAAGAGAACGGGGTGTTTTCTTATGACAGTCAAAGAGTTAAATCAGCTCTTAAAGGAAAAGGGCTATAAATTTACCAGCCAAAGACAGTATGTTTTTGAGGTAGTAACGGAAAACCAGGGAAAGCACCTGAACAGTCAGGAGATTTTCGAGCTTGTCCGTAATAGATTTCCCGAAATTGGTGTTGCTACCGTCTACAGGACGCTATCACTGTTGGAAGCGATGGGGCTGATTTACGGTGTTGATTTTGAAGATGGATTCCGCAGGTACGATATCGTGAAAGATGACGAGGAACACCGGCACCACCATTTGATTTGTCTGGAGTGCGGAGCCATTAAAGAAGTCGAGGAAGATTTGCTCGGAACAATTGAAGAAAACATTATGAAGAAGAATAAATTCAAAGTGATTAACCATCGTGTTAAGTTTTATGGTTATTGCGAAAAATGTCTGGCAAAGATCGAACGTGATCAAAGATCATTAACGTAAAAAAATTATGATGTCATAAGGCATGGATGAGGAATAATGGCAGTAAATCAAAAAACGAACGTCGTAAGGATCCTTGAATCAAAAGAGATCTGGCATGAAGTCTATGAATATGAAGTGGAAGACGGACTGATAGACGCTGTATCCGTAGCCCGGAAGATGGGATTTGACCCGGAACGGGTATTTAAAACGCTTGTTACAACCGGAAAAACAACAGGTACCAATGTTTTCATTATCCCTGGAAATTGCGAGCTGAATTTAAAAAAAGCTGCCGAGGCAGCCGGGGACAAAAATATTGAGATGCTTAAATCTAAAGAACTTTTGCCGCTCACTGGCTATATTCACGGCGGCTGTTCCCCTATCGGGATGAAGAAGGATTTTCCGACCTATCTTGAGGAGATGGCCTCGGAATATGATTACATCATTATCAGCGCGGGAAAAATCGGGATGCAAGTGAAACTTGATACGGCGGAACTCGTCAAACTGACGGATGCCAAACTGGCTGACCTTGTATAGTTCATCGGCTTTGTACTTTCTAGAACCGGTTAGAACTTCTCAATTGAGAATTATCCGTAAGAGCATCCTAGTAAGAACAAATCTTTATACTTCGCTATAGTACCGGTGCCAGAAGTCGCGAAATGGACTCTTTAAACTTGATCAGACCGGAACGCTTCGCATATTTTTCGGGCGTCAGTTCGGTACATAAAAGCAGATCTTCATTATAAATTTTACAGAGATTTTCCGAAATGCCGACATCATAAATAAATGCATTGACTTCAAAATTCAGTCGAAAGCTTCTGATGTCAAAATTCGCCGTACCGACAGAAGCTATTTTTTTATCGACCACGATGGTTTTCGAGTGCAGAAAACCGTTATTGTAGATATAGATCTTGGCCCCGGCTTTGATCAGTTCCCCGACAAAGGAATACGTTGCCCAGTAGACAAAAATATGATCCGGTTTGTTCGGGATCATTATTTTTACGTCGACACCGGACAGCGCGGCAATTTTCAGAACTTCGAGGATACTGGAGTCAGGTACAAAATAAGGCGTGTGAATATAGATAGATTTCTTGGCGGAGTTGATCATTTTGATATAACCCTGCTTGATTTCTTCGTGGGGAGAATCCGGGCCGGAGGAGACGATCTGAATACCGCTCGTTCCGACAACTGCTGGTTCCGGATAATACTTCGCCGAATGCTTGATTTTTTCACCTGAAGCAACTTTCCAGTCCAGCAGGAATCTCGTCTGCATACTGAGAACGGCGGTGCCTGTTATTTTGAGGTGAGTATCACGCCAATACCCCATCTTTTTCTTCAGGTTGATGTATTCGTTGCCGACATTGAAGCCGCCGATATAACCTATCTGACCGTCAATGATCACTAGTTTACGGTGGTTTCTGTAATTGAGCCTTAGGTTAATATAACTCAGAAATGAAGGGAAAAATTTTTCGACACTTCCACCGGCATCAATCAGAGGCTGAAAATCATCCTTCCGCAGTTTGTTACCGAAGGAATCAACCAATAGCCTGACTTCAAGGCCTTCTTTGGCTTTTTCGGTCAGAATTTTGATTAATTGCAGCCCCAACGAATCTCTTTTAATAATAAAATACAGAACGTGAATATGGTCTTTGGCTTCGAGGATCGTGCGAAAAAGGTCTTCGAATTTCTTTCTGCCGTTTGTAAATATTTCTACGCTATTGTCCTGGGAAAAGAGTGCCTGGCTCTGAATCTGATGTAGCAGAATCATATCTTTGTAGTTTTCCATCGCTGGGTCATTAAAGGTCAATCTTCCAGACTGAAGATCTTCAATTTCTTTGTTTAAAAGCGCAGCATATTTCAAATGTTCCTCCGCTCCGAGTTGGAACATTTTTTTGCGCGTCAGATTCTGAGAAAACATAAAATATAGAATCGCTCCACCGGCGGGGAACAAAAATAAAACAAGAATCCAGGCCAAGGTGGAGGTTGGATTTCTTCTTTCTAAAAAGATAACGGTACAGGCCAGTAAAATATTGATAATATATAAAACGGTAACAACGTGGGAACTGAGTTCTGTAAAGGATAGTGTCATTATATCGTTCCTCTCAAAAACATCTGTTTATTCTTTTATATCAGAAAGATGTCAAGCTGGCAATTATTTTGTAAAATGGCAAATTTTCATAGAACGGCACAATACTGGGAATAACATGGAGAGGATAAAATATTCCTAATTGGAGGCAAGCCATGACGATTCTTGCACTGCTCACAGCTTGCTTGATTTGGCTGCTGGTTTTAGCGCTGTTCAAAATCAATCTGGTCATCGATTATACTTTCAAAAATTTTAGCAGTATGCTGAAGATACATTATCAAGCTGCATTGTTCCGGTCCAATCTGGAGATAAACATTCCGGCAGAGATGGTCTCGACCGGCTTTCTTTATTTTCTGTTGAACAGCATAGAAAATATACAGCAAAATGACTGCCAGGACAGAAAATCAAAAAATAATGCTGACTCGACCAGAAAACGTTACCGGTTGATAATGCATTTTCTGCGGGAGGTTGTTCGTCATTATGGCTATTCCTCCGCAAGTATCAGACGGCTGCAACAAGGTTTTTCCAAAATCATCCGCTCTTTTTATCGCAAAATGACAGTTCATTCCCTCCAGGCCGAGCTTGAGCTTGGCGGCAGGGATGCTGCTGAGACGGGTTACTTGACGGGAGCCTGCTGGACAGCCTTCGGGTTTATCTCGGCAAGACTGCACAGGTATAACCCACTAAAGCAAGATGACTTTAGATACCGGGTAATTCCGAATTTTACCGAAAATATATTTTTATTTAGACTTTGCTGCATATTAAATCTAAAAAGCAGCCATATTATTTTTACAGGCTATAAATTCCTATTAATGATCTTAAAAAACAGGAGGACTAGGAATTATGGATGAACATCCAATTGAAAATCTGATGCAGACAGCGATGGATAGTATCCAAAAAATGATAAATGTAAACACAGTGATTGGAGACCCGGTCGAAACACCAAGTGGCTCTGTCATTATACCTGTTTCCAGGGTATCCTGCGGTTTTGCAGCCGGCGGCAGCGAATTCTCTTCCGCTGAGGGAGAAAAAGAGGAGGAGAAAAAAAATGAAAACGCTTCCAAGATGCCTTTTGGTGGAGGAAGCGGCGGTGGGGTATCGGTAAAACCTGTAGGTTTTCTGGTTGTAAACCAAAATCAGGTCCGACTGCTTCCGGTCGAAGGAAATATGATTGCAGAACGCATCATTGACGAAATGCCTAATCTAATGGATAAATTGTCCCATATGGTCAATAGAAAGAGATTCCACCGTGAAGACGGGTATGAAGAAAGATGCTAATAAAGTATATATGCCGGCAAACAGCATGTCCCTGATATCGTCGAGATATTTTTGAAATTGTCTATTCTTCTATTCCCCCTGCTGAAAACATACATTTTAAGCAGGGGGTTTCTGTTATGGTCAATTTGATCTGGCTGGTTATGCTGATCTGCGGCATTATTGTCGCTGCCCTGAATGGAAATATCGATCAGGTCACTGCGTCGGCCCTTCAGGCTTCTGAACTCGGGGTAGAAGTGGCAATCGAGTTAATGGGTGTCATGAGCCTGTGGCTGGGTATCATGCATATTGCCGAAAAAGCAGGACTCATCCGGCACCTGGCCAGAATAAGCGCCCCGGTGGTCAGAAAACTTTTTCCGTCGCTCAGGGCGGATAGTCCTGCCTTCGGCCCAATTGTCATGAATCTCTGTGCGAATATCCTCGGTCTGGGTAATGCCGCTACGCCGTTTGGCCTGAAGGCCATGCAGGAGTTACAGAAAGAAAACCCGGATCAGGAAACAGCCAGTCCCGCGATGATTACGTTTCTGGCGCTGAATACGTCCTGTATTACGATTATTCCGGCCACAATCATTGCTGTCAGAATGAAAGCCGGATCGGCCAATCCAGTCGAGATCATTGGGACGACAGTTTTTGCCACAGGGTGTGCCATGGCCTCAGCCATCATTGCAGATGTTCTTTTTAGAAAGAGGAACGGATTATGACCATCATCTCTGAGCTTGCCAGATGGGCTATTCCGTTTATTTTATTTTTTGTGCCGCTTTATGGTTACCTCCATAAAGTTCCTGTATATGAGACATTTGTTGAGGGGGCGGAGAATGGCTTTAAAACCGCCGTAAAAATTATTCCGTTTTTAATTGGAATGCTGGTGTCCATTAAAGTGTTTGTGGATTCTGGCGCCCTGAATATGTTAATAAACCTTCTTCGACCTCTTTTTTTAGCTATGGACTGGAATCCAGACCTGTTAGGCATTATTCCTTTGGCCGTTATGCGGCCACTGAGCGGTTCAGGGGCCCTTGGGGTTGCAACTGAACTGATCCATCAATACGGACCTGATTCGTTTATCGGACGGCTTGCTTCCACGCTCCAAGGAAGCACAGATACCACCTTTTTTGTGCTTGCCGTCTATTTTGGCTCAGTCGGCATCAAAAAACACAGATATGCTTTAAAAGTCGGACTGCTCGCTGATGCAGTCGGACTGATTGCTTCAATCTGGATCGTCAGCAGGGTCTTTGGCTAAGGGTTTGCTTTCTGCAGTTTTTTTGCTAAAATCAATTGAGAGATGTTTCGTTAATGGTGGTTTTTTGATGGATTGTTCCGGAGATCAATCTGAACGTTTGCAAAAAGCGATGGCTCGTTTGGGCGTCGCTTCTCGGCGTCATGCCGAAATTCTGATCAGTCAGGGACTTGTAAAAGTGAATGGACAGACCGTAACGCAGCCGGGTTTTAAGGTAACGCCTGAGGATGTCATCGAAGTCAACGCTAAGACGTATTCTTCAGGACCAAGCGAAGACCTGGTCTACGTCATGCTTTATAAACCTGCGGGTGTTATTACAAGTGTTACGGATCCCCATCAAAGGAAAACGGTCATTGATTTACTTGGCCAGAATATTATAGAAAGAGTCTATCCGGTCGGCAGACTGGATTATGACACTTCAGGACTTCTGCTTCTGACCAATGACGGGGAACTTACATTTCGGCTGACGCATCCAAGTTTTGGCGTGGAAAAAGTATACCGGGCCTCAGTCGCCGGTAATATTTCTGATCAGGCAATCAGGACGCTTGAGTCGGGTGTACACCTCGAGGATGGTATGACTTCTCCTGCGAAAATTAAGAAGCTTTCCCGTGATAAAAGCGGCAACCAGACTGAAATTGAGCTTGCCATTCACGAAGGAAAGAACAGGCAGGTCAGGAGAATGCTTGAGCAGGTCGGATACCCCGTTTTTCGCTTGCGCAGAATCTGTTTTGGCCCGCTCCAGCTGGATCCAAAAATGACGGCAGGAGAATACCGACTGTTAACGACTTCTGAAGTCAATGCTTTGAAGGAAGCAGTAAGTATACGGTGATTTTTTTATATCATTTGTAAGTGATAGGTAATCAATGCGAAATAAATATTGATAATTGCGGGGAGAAAGCATGAATCTGAAACCAGCAAAAACGAAAAGAATCTACGAAGAAATAGTTGATCAAATCAGTACGCTGGTTGCTGAAGGACAAATTAAAGCAGGTGATAAGCTTCCTTCCGAACGGGATCTTGCGGAGAGGCTGCAGGTCAGCAGGGCGTCTGTCCGGGAAGCGCTCAGAGCTTTGGAAATTATGGGTTTGCTGGAAATCCGAAGCGGAGAAGGAACCTATATCAAACATGTTAATATCGAGTCTGTTATTGCTCCTTTGCCATGGGTGCTTTCTCTGGAGAAAGATACCATTTTCGAACTGATGGAGATAAGAAAAATCCTGGAGACCCAGGCTGCCGCACTGGCAGCAGAAAGGGCTGAATATCAGGATCTTTCCGCAATGAGGGGTTCTCTTATTGAGATCAGAAAGGGTCATAATACGGGCCGGCAGGGCTATCCCTGTGACCGGGATTTTCACGATGCTATAGCTAAAGGAACGAAGAATAAGATGCTGATCCGCATGCTCCATATGATTTCAGATATCATGCACCAGACATTGAAGACGAATTGGGCAGATACTTTTGAAAAAGAGGGCATGTCGGAACTTCTTTATCAGGAACATGAGGAAATATATCAGGCGATCGAAGCAGAATTACCTGAAGAAGCACATGCCGGAATGCTTCGTCATCTCGAAAGAATTGAAAATGAATTTCGCAAAGGATATGAATAATCATGAAGAAATACAATCAAATGCTGTATCATCCCGACAACTGTCTGAACAAGAAGAAGCCCTATCCCCGGGAATGCAGGCTTTGTATTGAAGCCTGTCCGCATAAGTCCATCGGTGATAAGAAAGAGATTTCGATAGAAAGCTGTACGGAATGTGGTGTCTGTATGGCCGTTTGCCCCTCTGACGGTTTTGTGGACAGAGACATGAAAAACCTCGGAGAGTACCTTTTGGAAAACGGAAATTGCGTATTAAATTGTCCAATGGCTGCGCCTGCCGGTTATGAAATTGCCTGCCTCGGGATGCTGGACAGGGATGCCTGGACAGTTTTAATGCTTTTGGCTGAATCCAAACAGGTCAGAATCCTTACAGGGGACTGTTCCAATTGCCAGGATAAACAGGCCGCAGCGGCCAGCCAGCGCTTCTATCTGGAGGTCAGCCAGCAATGGACGGATCATCCCGGCTTAAAGCTGGAGATTCTCCCTGCTGAAGAAGGCGCAGCAAAATCGGATTACGGTCCCGGACGTTTTGCTCGTGGCCGATCGAAAAAAGGGTTGAAAAACAGGTTGCGTGAATTTGGTAAAGATAGAATCAAGGCAGCGTTTCCGGCTATCGAAGCAGAAGAATCCTATGCCATTCCGAGGACCCGGCAATGGCTGGCAGAGACACTGAAACAGAAACCAAATAAAAAGGTGCCTTTTCAGGCAATCAGATATACCGATCATTGTAACGGCTGCGGGGTTTGTACCAAAATATGTCCGCAGCAGGCGCTCACGCTGAAACAGAAAGAAAATAAGATGCTTTTGATTTATGAACCGCTCCAGTGCGTTCAATGCGGTCGCTGTGTGGACATCTGCGGTTCCCGGGCTCTGAGCTTCGCATATCTGATGCTTCCGTTCAAGTTTCTAGCCGGGAAGGTTATCGTCGGAGAAGCGAATTCCTATTATTGCCGAGAGTGCGGCAAACAGATCTTCATCGATACGGATTCAGGCCTATGTGCTGCTTGTGCAGCGCATTCCACGAATATTGAAGGTAGGTAAACAGCCGTGCTATGCATCCTACTCCATTTGAAGTTGTCTAGATATACGGAGACTAATCTCTAAAGTTATTTTAGCAAGTGTTGTTGGTTTGCGATCAACATATTGGAAAGCAGGGAGAATGGATTGTGGTTAAAAAGGTTGTTGTAATAGGCGGTGGGGCTGCAGGCATGATGGCAGCGGGCCAGGCTGCTTCCGCCGGAGCGGAGGTGGTGCTCCTCGAAAAAATGACGAGACTCGGCAGTAAAATTGCAATTTCCGGTAAAGGTCGGTGCAATCTTACCAATGCGGGGGATATCAGTAATTTTGTAAGTTTTTATCCCGGAAACGGAAAATTTCTATACGCTTCCTTAAAAGAGTTCGGCAATGAGGCGTTGATTCATTTTTTTCAAGACTATGGTGTCGAAACAAAAGTAGAAAGAGGTGGAAGAGTGTTTCCGACAGCCGACGATTCGGAGGTAATCGTTAAGGCTTTAAAGAAGTATCTGGAACGAACATGCGTAAAAATCAGGCTTAACCAGGCTGTCAAAAAAGTCATGATCGAAGACGGGAAAGTAACCGGTGTTCAGCTGGCTGTCTCTGATGAAGTGCTTCCGGCAGATGCTGTGATCGTTGCCACGGGAGGAGCATCCTACCCTGGAACAGGATCAACCAGGGACGGATATACGCTGGCTGAAAAAGCAGGACATCGGATCATTAAGCCGCTGCCTGCGCTTGTTCCGCTCAAAACCCTTGAAAAATGGCCGAAAGAGCTTCAAGGGTTGACGCTGAAGAATACGGCTGCCTCAATCTGGATCGACGGGAAAAAGCAGGGAGAAGAATTTGGGGAGATGCTGTTTACGCATTTTGGTTTATCCGGTCCGATTATTCTAACCTTAAGCAGGATTGCTTCCAAGGCTTTGGACCAAAAACAGAAGGTTGAGCTGAAAATAAACCTAAAGCCCGCCCTTACTTCTGAGCAGACAGATTTAAGGCTGCAGAGGGATTTTCTGAAGTATGGCAACAAGCAGTTTAAGAACGCCCTGGACGATCTTCTCCCGCAGAGTATGATTCCTGTGATGGTCGCTTTATCGGAGATTGACCCAGAGAAGGTCGTTAATAAAGTTACTAAAGAAGAAAGGAAAAGACTCTGCCGGTTATTTCAGGAACTGGTACTTCATATAACGGCGACGCTCGGTATGGCGACAGCAATCGTTACCTCCGGGGGCGTTGATGCCAAGCAAATCAATCCAACTACGATGGAATCCCGTTTGGTCAAAGGGTTGTATTTTGCCGGGGAAGTGATCGATATCGATGGCGTAACTGGTGGCTACAATCTCCAGGCAGCTTTTTCAACCGGCTACAAAGCCGGAAAAGCGACGGCCAGGATGAGCTAATGCCGAATGAGCCATAGAAGCAAGGAACGACAAGATTATGGCAGACGGCTATGCTCTTGGGTAGGTCTGGAGGCCACAATACCGCTTTTCGGCTATTGCGCCCTCCATGGCGCAAAAAGCCGCGCTCCGCATCGTGCTCCGCTCACAGCGGAACTGTGGCCCCCAGACTAATCATAAGGTTATTTAAGCGGGGTTGTATGCCAGAATGCAGCTCGTTATCTTGCGCGTTCGAGGAGCAGTTCAGCAAACGCCTTTCATGTAAGCTTATCAGCGACTTCCTGTTAGAAGGTCTTCACGCCACAGTAACCGCGCAAGTGGAATATGGGCGAAGGTACAGGATTGCTTGGGGTAGAATAAGCCAAGGATGATAACATACCTGACTTGCAGTTCAGTCTCCATGGCCAGATAAGTAAAACATTCATAATTAGCTGCTTCGAAGAGCAACATTCTAGTTACAGACGTGCTTAAATAATCCTTAGATATCAGGCTGCGTGCCACAATTCCGCGCAAGCGGAGCATGGAGTGCGTAGCGCGGCTGTTAGCGCCATGGAGGGCGCTATCTGCCGAAAGTGGTATTGTGGCATGCAGACCAACCCCAGATAAGGTTTTATAGATGCCTTACAGAATGATGTCGGCATGCAAATTCCTGGCGGCGCATACATATTACTGAGGTGAGTCAGATGCGCTCCAGGAGATTTTCTTTCCCGCGCCAAAAAGTGTCAAGGTTTAAGGGCTTTGAGAAAACAGCCATCAGGATTATGGCAGTTTGTACAGTATTGTTAGGGCTGTATCAGCTGAAAGCATTTACCGATCCCGTCGAGTTCTATCTGAAATTTTCCGGAGAAATAGATGCCCCGGCCTTTAAATACAGCGAAAATGCAAACAGCGGCTCCATTAGTCTCTCCTTTGAGATAACTCCTGACAGTGTTGTAATGGTTAGACAAAATGACCAGGATATTGGAACCATTGAAAATGGGAAAAGCATCACAGTTGAACCTGGAACCGTTGTTCTGGATGCAACCGGCATTCCTTATCCGGTCACTGTCAATGTGATTCTGAATAGTAAAACATATTCGATTGAACTTAACGGGGATGTCAAAAGTTTTGATGTGAAGTTAAAATCTGCGGAGGCCAGCTGATAAGCTCGTCGTAAGTCCCTCGAGATAAGCTTTGCTAATCTCCGAAAATTCATGTAAGATAATGAAAGTAGGTGTTGTTTTTTTCTGACATCGCCTCTTTTTTTAGCGTGTAATTGTTTGTTAGCGTCATGAAGAACGTTTGTCTAGAAGGAGGATTGACTATGGTGCCGGATAGTAAGACGGTTGCTCTGGCTGCTTTAAGAATGGCAATGAGTGAAACCAGAGAAGAGGAAAGTGCGCTTAAACAGAAATTTTTAGCGGATAACATCAAGACAGTTGCCGTAGATTACGGCGGAGATTATCTTGCTTCAATTAAAAAGCTTGTCGAAAGGGCGATTGTTGCTTCGAAACGTGAAGGGGTAATCCACGATTCCCATGGCGACGAAGGGGCCGTCGCGGGCGCGACACGTGAGGCTTTAAGCCAGATTATGCCGAAAGCAGCGGGGCTGAATATCGGAGGAAAAATTGGGATTGCCCACCGCGGTGATCATCTCAGCGTGGCCGTGTTTTTTGGGGTAGGGCTGCTGCATTTGGATGAAGTAGCCGTAGGCCTTGGACACAGGGTTGCCCCACGAAGCTGAAAATATAGAAAACTTGGCTGTGGCGCCAATCCTTTTGGCAACAGCCTTAGTTGCACTTAGATCTATCAGAAAGGAACGTATTCTTTCTGATAGAATAAAAAAGGCTCCGGTTAAGGAGCAGAGTGTCAACAAATAAAGATAAGAGGCGATGATCGCTGATTTAGATTTCGCTTTCGTGTGCTGCGAACATATCATCATTCGAATCTTTTTGCCAAAACTTCTGAATGTGTTTTTCGATTTTTTTGCCATATCTTTTATAAGTACAACCCAGCAAAAACCCCCCCACCATGGCAGAACCCATGAACAGCAAGCTATGATCCGATTTTTTGGAATAAAGCATCCTAGCAGCCTCCTTCCGCTGTATATATTTCTGTGTAATTCATTTGAATTTATTATGTATAGATCTGAAAAAAATAATCTAGGATAATTTATGTAATTGCAGGGGATGAAATATGAAGTTGAATTTTAAGGCCTTAGCTTATTTTGTGATCGGTGTGGCAGTTGTTTTTTTACTGATGCCATTCGTCAGTTATTCTATCTATCAGTTCTTTCCTGAAATCAAAACGGCCTATTATCTTTCCATGATTACTTCGAATACCCTGTTTGTTATTTTGATTATGCTGATTATGTTCAAAAATAGGCTTTCCCTGAATGACCTGGGCTGGAGAAGGACCAACTTTGCTTCCGCCCTCATTGATGTATTCAAAATCTGTTTTTTGGTCTGGCTGATTAATATGATCTATATGGCATTTCTGTATTATTCAGGCCAAACGACGGCAGAAAATGAACTGGTAAAGCTCCTGCAGGACCCGACAATTTCCATGTTCATTGCGAACATTTTTCTGATCGCCGTTATTGTTCCTTTTATTGAGGAAACGCTTTTCCGGGGAGTACTGCTCGGCTGTTTGCGGAATTATTTCGGCAAATGGACGGCGATTGTAATCAGTGCCTGCATTTTTTCCGCCCTGCATTTTGATTTGACCGGCTTCATTCCGAAGCTGGTTCTCGGAATCGGACTTGGTTTTTTATATACCAAACATGATTCGATTTATCCGGCAATCGGGCTTCATGCGCTGAATAACTTACTGGCGGTTATCGGGGTCTCAGTATCTTAAACCGTAAAGTGAATTGTAAGCGATCATTTTGCTGTGGTATAATTTTGGCAGATGCGAGCTTCGAAACAGCGCGCAAGATTAAGATTTTTTTTGATTGGAGCATCGTTTTGGAACATTTGCGTGAAAATCATTTGCAGGTGGCGATTGACGGTCCTGCCGGGGCAGGAAAAAGTACCATTGCGAGAATCGTTGCCGACAAACTTGGTTTGTATTATCTTGATACAGGTGCGATGTATCGAACTGTAGCTTATAAAGCCCTTGCTTCAGGAATTTCCCTTCAGGATGAAAAGGCAGTAACAGGTCTGGCCCGGATCATTGACATCAGACTAAACCATAATGACCGTCAAGCCGTATTCTGCGACGGGGAAGATGTTACCTCTAAAATCCGGGATGTTGACGTAAGCAGGGCAGTATCGCTGATCGCATCTTATCCTGGGGTTCGTAACCGGCTGGTTGAACTACAGCGTCAGGAAGCACTGAAGGGCAATATCGTGATGGATGGCAGGGATATCGGTACATACGTCCTGCCGGATGCCGGAATTAAGATTTTTCTGACGGCTTCGGCTTCTGAACGCGCACGTCGGAGATACCTTGAGAATATCAAAGAGGGTAAGGAGGTATCTTTGGAAGAAATACGCTCGGATATTGAAAAACGAGATGCAGTAGATTCCCAGAGAAAATTTGCACCGCTGAAACCAGCTAAGGACGCGGTGATCCTCGATACGACAGGTTTAACGATTGATGAAGTTGTTGCCAAGATCATTAGAATTATCAGGGAGGGTTAAAGTGATGCTGTATTCATTGGCAAAGGGAATCATGACCCTTGTTCTGAAGGTCAAAGGATGTAGGATAACAGGCCTGGAAAATTTTCCTGCAGAAGGACCTGTGATTATAGCCTGCAATCATATTAGCCTCTGGGATCCGATTATTGTTGGCTGTTCGATGCCAAGACAGGTATATTTCATGGCGAAAGAGGAGCTTTTCTCGATACCATTGTTAGGGCAGATTCTGCACGGACTTGGTACTTTTCCGGTTAAACGCGGGAAGGGCGATATCGGGGCATTCCGAAAATCGGTCAGGCTGTTAAAAGAAGGAAAAGTTCTGGGGATATTTCCGGAAGGTACCCGCTCCAAAACCGGTGATATTCAGGAAGCCATGGCAGGGATCGTTTTGATTGTAAACAAAAGCCATGCCCCGATTCTGCCGGTCAAGGTATATGGAGCCAGAGGATTATTAACCCAAAAAAGGGGCAAGATAGGGATAATTATCGGTAAGCCATTTTATGCCGATAACCTTGAAATCCCTGAAAAGACTGAAAATAGTAGGGAATGGCTTGCCAATAAAATCATGGATGTTGTGAATGAAATGTAAAAATCATAAAAGGTTAACAAGGTACTAGAAGGAATTTTGTTTTTCTCAGCGAAATAGACGTGATAGGCATAAAAGGAGGGCAGTTTTGTTGACGATTCAGCGAGCGGCAAAAGCAGGTTTCTGTTTTGGAGTTAAACGGGCGATTGAATTGGCTGAAAAAGCTGCCGGCACCGGGTTGACTGCATCTTTGGGACCACTCATTCATAACCAGCAAGTTGTTGATTATTTGGCTGAGAAAGGATTGGAAGTCATTCACTCTGTTGATGAGGCTAAAATGGGTCAACAGCTTGTAATCAGGTCGCATGGCGTTCCCCCGGAAACGTACGAGGAAGCAAAGGAACGCGGAATTACCATTATTGATGCAACGTGTCCTTATGTTCAAAAAGCGCAAAGAATGGCCGCAAGCTCATCAGCAAACAGTTTTGTCATTGTTGTCGGTGACAAAAGCCATCCGGAAGTTAAAGGGATCCTGGGCTGGGCAGGAAGTAATGCCCTCGCCATTGAGACGCTGGCCGAGGCTGAAGATTTGCCGTACTACCCGAGAATTACAGTCTTGGCCCAAACAACACAGCAAAAAAGCCATTTTTTTACGGTTGTTGAAGAATTAAAAAAACATACTGGGGAGCTGATCGTCCAGAATACGATCTGCGCGGCAACTGAAGAACGTCAGGCCTCAGCCAGGGAATTGGCTGAAAAAGTGGATCTGATGATTGTCGTGGGGGGCTTGAGCAGTTCCAATACACGAAAACTGGGATCGATCTGCAGTGGGAAAACGAAAACATACTGTATCGAAACAGCTGAAGAATTACTGGAGATCTGGTTTACGGATGCTAAAATTACCGGCTTGACAGCAGGAGCTTCCACACCGGATTGGATTATCGAGGAGGTTTACAAGAAAATGTCGGAGTTTATGGAAAAAACACAGATCCAAGAGGCTGAGGAAAGCGTTGTGAAGACGGTTAGTACGGTTAGTGATGAAGAAAACATGATGGAAAATTTTGATAAGGGACTGCCCAAACTTTATCGGGGCGCGATTGTCAAAGGGACCGTCGTAAAAATAACAGGCGATGAGGTATTTGTGGATATTGCCTGGAAATCGGAGGGCATGATTCCTTTTGAGGAGCTTTCCGCTACCAAGGTTTCGAATATTAATGATCTCGTTAAAATTGGTGACACGATTTCCGTGATGGTCATGCGTGTTGAAAACCAGGAAGGCTACCCTGTTTTATCCCGTAAACGGGCCAATGAGGTTGAAGCGAAGGAACAGTTGGCCCATCTGGCCGAATCAAAAGAAGAAGTTCAGGCAGTCGTAACGGAAGCAGTCAAAGGCGGACTTCTGGTCGACCTCGGAATGAGAGGCTTTGTGCCTGCTTCTCAGGTTGAGACCGGCTTCGTAGACAATCTTGAAGAATATATCGGGAAAACACTTCGTTTAAGAGTCATCGAGTACGATGAATACAAGAAGAAACTGGTTCTTTCCCAAAAGGTTATTTTAGCTGAAGAGCAGGAAGGTAAAAAAGAAAAGCTTCTGGAGACGCTTAAAGAAGGCGATATCGTGAAGGGAACAGTCCGCCGCCTGGCCGATTTTGGTGCGTTTGTTGATCTTGGCGGTATTGACGGGCTGCTGCACATCTCGGATATGGCTTTCTCCAGAGTAAAACACCCATCGGAGATCGTGAATGTCGATGATGAAGTTGAAGTTCAGATCTTAGCCATTGATACCCAAAAAGGCAGGATTTCCCTCGGGTTAAAACAGCTTAAAACGAATCCGTGGTCTGCTGCTGCTGAAAAATATGCCGTGGGATCCATCGTACACGGCAAAGTCGTCAGAATCGCACCTTTCGGTGCTTTCGTAGAACTGGAGGACGGGATCGATGCGCTGGTGCATATTTCCCAGCTGGCCGACCACAGGGTCATGAAAGTACAGGATGTCGTACAGGTTGGACAGGAGATCACAGCCAAAGTCATTGATTTTAAACCGGAAGATAAAAAAATAAGCTTGAGTATCCGGGAACTGCTTACGGAAGCCAGTGAAGCCAGTGCCCGTCAGGATTTGGAGAACCAACCGGAAATACCTGAAGTTACGATTGGCGAGAAAATCGGAAATATCCCGGATACAGACGTGGACACACTTTAATAAAATTAATGCATCAAATGGCTTCTTGCTTTGATTTGGCAGGAAGTCATTTCACTTCAGATGGAATTAATGCAACAGGAGGTCAAAAGATGGCTGTTCAGAAGATAAAAACAAAAAAACCTGACTTTATTCTGTTATTTTCTGCAGTCATCATTTTGGCAGTTGGTCTGATTATGGTTTTAAGTGCCAGCTCCTCTTTTTCCTATGAGAATACCAATAATTCTTATTATTTATTTTTTAAGCAGCTGCGCTGGGTAAGCCTTGGAATAGTGGCAGCCGGGGCGGCGGTTTTTATTCCTTTGAAGTTTTACCGGAAGATTTCCGGGCTGAGTATTCTCGTCAGTGTCATCCTGCTCCTGTTGGTCGAATTCAGCAATATGTCTATTACTACGAAAGGATCGGCCCGCTGGCTGGATATTTTCGGGATGTCCGTACAACCATCGGAGATTGCGAAACTGGCCATCGTTTTTTTCTTCGCCTATATTCTTAACCGCTATCCGATAAAGAAGTTTACGGATATCTTCCTGCCGGTTGGTGTGCTCGCGGTCATTTTCTTGCTGGTTTATAAACAGCCCGACCTTGGAACCGCGATTGTCATCCTGGCAGCAGGAGGGTTTATGCTTTTGATGACTGAGCTTCCGACAGGTTATTTTCTTGCTGCGATACCGCTAATTGGCATCCCGGGATTCTACCTGGTCAAAGGTGAAGAGTATCAGTGGAACAGAATTTTAGGCTGGCTGCATCCATGGGAATATGCAACGACCTACGGCTACCAGCAGATTAATGCCCAGATAGCCTTCGGGTCGGGCGGACTGCTCGGGATAGGTATTGGGAGAAGCAATGAAGGGCTCGGGTTTTTGCCTGAAAATTATACGGATACCATTTTTGCCGTGATCGGACAAGAATTTGGTTTCTTCGGGACTTCGCTTATGATCTTGTGTTTTATCGTACTCATTGGGCGCGGCTATGCCATATCCCGGCAATGTCCGGATGGATTCGGACGGATGCTCGGATTTGGGATCACAACGATCCTGGGCATCCAAACCGTGATTAATCTTTGTGTTGTAACCGGTCTTTTTCCGGTAACTGGGATTACGCTTCCTCTCGTATCCTATGGAGGAAGCTCCCTGCTTGTAACCATGTTTGAAATAGGTATTTTATTGAATATTTCGCGCTTCCGACAGGATAAGCTGTTGCGAAGCAGCTAGCAGACGAATCATAAGGTTGTTTATGCTTCAATTCGATTGGGTAGTTATTTGAAAAATGGTTTACTAGTACCTTTATAATAGCCATTATAGTATAATAAAAAGGTTAACCAAGTGCTAAAGCGTTTTACGTTGGAAAAGGATGGGAAAAATGCCCAATGGGTTGATGGTATCTGCTGTCATGAAAAACAGTATTGCTGCTGAGATGGAAATCGAACCCGGAGATGAGATTCTCCAGGTGGATCAGCATAATGTTCAGGATATTTTGGATTTGCAGTATTGGACCGCTGAAGAAGAATTTACATTAATCATTCAGAAGAAGAATCATGAGATCTGGGAACTGGAGATTATCAAGGAACCGGAGGAACTGCTTGGTATCGAAGTCAGCAGCGTAGGCCGGGACGGACTAATGAAGTGCCGGAATAACTGTGTTTTCTGCTTTGTCCGGCAGATGCCTCCCGGGATGAGATCATCGCTGTACGATCTGGATGACGATTACCGGTTGTCGGTGAACCAGGGGAGCTATATCACTCTGTCCAACCTGAAGGAGAAGGATTTTCAGAGAATCATCGACATGCATCTAAGTCCTTTGTATATCTCCGTTCATGCATGGAATCCCGTCGTCAGGGAGAAACTGATGAGAAACAGGCAGACCGGGAAGCTGGCGGAGCAAATAAAAAGGCTTGCTGAAGCTGGTCTTGTTCTTCATACGCAGATCGTTCTGGTTCCTGATTACAATGACCGGGAGATATTGCAGGAAACCGTGGAGAACCTTGCGGCCTTTTTCCCACAGGTCCAGTCCATTGGGATTGTTCCGGTCGGCTTAACAAAGTACAGGGATGGATTGCCTGAACTTCGGACTGTAACGCCGGAGGAGGCCAAGGAAGTCCTGGATATCGGCATAGAATGGCAGCAAAAATACCGAAAACGGACCGGCCTAAACCTTGTTTATTTTTCCGATGAATTTTATATGCTTGCCGGCAGAGATCTTCCTTCATATCCGGAATATGATGACTTTCCGCAACTGGAAAACGGCATTGGCATGGCCCGAAAGTTTCAGGAAGAAATCCGGATGTGTCTCTGTGACCTGCCGAGGCAGATTCCGGAAAGAAAGATACATCTCGTAACTGGTTCATCAGCAGCGGCATATTTCCGGTCCAGGATCGCGGAGCTGCCTGCAGTTCAGGGTGTACATATTACCGTTCATGAGATTGGCAACCGTTTTTTTGGACCTGCGGTGACCGTAGCAGGGTTGCTCACGGCTCAGGACATCGCACCGCAACTGGGTGACCTGCAGGGAGAATATTTCTTACTATCGCGCGTGATGCTGAGAGCCGGTGAAGAAGTATTCCTCGATGGATATGATGTCCGGTGGTTGACCGAACAGGTCAATGGCATACCGGTAGTTGTGGAGAATGATGGTCAATCTTTTATAGAAGGACTTTTTGGGATAACGATTGGAGGTTCGGAAAATGAGTAAACCTGTGGTAGCAATTGTTGGGCGTCCGAATGTAGGGAAATCGACGCTATTTAACAGAATCGTCGGCGGCTTGGTGGCCATCGTTGAAAATACCCCCGGGGTAACAAGGGACCGGTTATATTTTGATGCTGAATGGCTTGGCAAAAAATTTACGCTGATTGATACCGGCGGCATAGAATTTAAAGATGAAACGACACCGCTTTCATCGAAGATGAAACAGCAGGCCGAAATCGCAGTCGATGAAGCTGATGTCATCATGTTTCTTGTCGATGCCAAATCCGGGATTACGCCGGATGATCAGCAGATCGCCAGATACCTGCGTAAATCGAGCAAACCGGTATTGCTGGTCGCGAATAAAGTAGAAAAATTTACCCGTTTTGAGGCAGAGGCCCATGAATTTCTGCCGCTGGGTTTCGGTGATCCGATTCCGGTCTCGGCCGTTCACGGCATGAATACCGGGGATCTTCTCGATACGCTTGTTTCGGCCCTGCCGGAAGATGCCGCGGCCGACTATGACCCGGATGTGATCAAAATCGCCGTGATTGGCAGACCGAATGTCGGCAAATCATCCATTGTCAATATGCTGCTCGGGGAGGAACGGGTCATTGTCAGTGACATACCCGGAACGACCAGGGATGCGATCGATACCCCGTTTACGTATGAAGACAGAAATTATGTATTGATCGATACGGCCGGCATCAGGCGCAAGAAAAAAATCTCCGAAGTCACGGAAAACTACAGTGTGGTGCGTTCTTTCCGGGCGGTGGACAGGTCGGATGTCGTACTGATGGTGATTAATGCCATCGAAGGCGTAACAGACCAGGACAAGAAAATTGTCGGCTATGCACATGAAGCAGGAAAAGGTCTCATCCTTGTGATCAATAAATGGGATCTAGTGATCAAAGATGAGAAAACCATCAATAAATATGAAAAAGATATCCGGGAAGAACTGGCTTTTGTCCTTTATGCACCCACGCAGTTCGTTTCGGCCAAGACAGGCCAAAGAATCAATAAAATTATGGATCTGGTGGAATTTGTTGCAGAGCAGACCAGCAGACGTATCTCGACCAGCACCTTAAACAACCTGCTTCGGGAATGGGTGCATCTGAATCCGCCGCCATCGGATAAAGGCGTACGGCTAAAGATTTTATATGCAACACAAAGCAGTGTTCAGCCTCCGACCTTTATATTCTTTGTGAATGATCCGGAGCTTGTTCACTTTTCGTATAAGCGCTATCTGGAAAATCAGCTGCGTAAGAACTTTGGCTTTGAAGGTTCGCCAATCAGAATGATCATGCGAAAAAGAGACGAAGAAAAACAATAATCTGCAAGTAAGAGAAATGAAGGAGAAAGTTTCATTATGTTTGCGTATCTGATTTTTTTGCTTGCTTATCTTCTGGGAGCACTACCATCTGCTTTTCTGGCAGGCAAGATCAAAAATATAGATGTTCGGAAGCATGGAAGCGGCAATATGGGAGCTACAAACACCTTCCGTGTTCTGGGTCCATTGTGGGGAATCGGCGTACTGGCTGCGGATGCGCTTAAAGGCGGCCTTGCAGCTTACCTTTGCTGGCTGGTCTTCGGCCCCTGGGGCGGCATTGCCGGTGGTCTACTTGCGATGCTCGGACATAGCTTTAATCCGTATTTTGGCTTTAAGCGAACCGGTAAAGGTGCTGCCTGCGGTTTGGGTGTCATTGTTGTTCTGGTGCCGAAGGTAACGATTGTTGCCCTGGTGGTTTTTATTCTGGTTGTGCTCGTAAGCAGGTACGTTTCGTTGGGATCAATTCTAGCCGCAGTTACCGTGATTATCATGGCTTTTGTTTTTCAGGAGCCGCTCGAGTATAAAGTACTGGCCTTGGTAGGCGCCTCAACAGTGATTTTCTTGCATCAGTCCAATATTAAAAGAATCCTTAACGGGACTGAAGCTAAGTTTGGTAAAAATAAAGGGGAGTGAAAACAAAGTGAAAAAAATTGCAGTGTTTGGTTCAGGGAGCTGGGGAACAGCAATTTCTCTTCTGCTGGTCAGGGCAGGACATAAGGTCTCCCTTATCGGGATTTTTTCAGATGAGATAGAGCTGATGAAACGAAAAAAGGAAAATATTCAGTATCTTCCGGGATGCTTTTTGCCGGACGAGATCACCCCGACGACGGACTTAAAAGAAATCGATGCTGAAGCCGTTTTCATCAGCGTACCTTCCCATGCGGTCAGAGAAAGCGCACGTCTGATCAAGCCATACTTAAGACCTGGCTGCATCATGATCAATACGGCCAAAGGACTCGAAGAGAATACAGGGTTAAGGCTTTCCCAGGTACTTGAGGAAGAACTGCCGGGTCATCCAATTGCGGTCTTATCCGGCCCGAGTCATGCGGAGGAAGTCGGCAGAGATGTTGTTACAGCCGTCGCCGTTGCCGCCAAGGATATCAAAGTGGCCGAAACCGTCCAGGATCTGATCATGACTTCCAAATTCAGAGTGTACACAAATCTTGACATGATCGGCGTTGAGATGGGCGGGTCGCTCAAAAATATTGTTGCGCTCTGTACCGGTATCCTGGATGGGATGAACCCGAAAGACAATACCAAAGCAGCCTTAATGACCAGGGGACTCGCTGAGATGACCCGACTCGGGGTGGCCATGGGCGGTCAGCCTGAGACTTTTTACGGGCTGGCCGGAATAGGAGATCTTATTGTGACTTGCACAAGCCTGCACAGCCGTAACCTGCGGGCAGGAAGGGCACTGGGCGCCGGTAAGCCGCTCGATGAAGTCCTGAGGGAAGTCGGCATGGTCGTGGAAGGCGTTCGCGCGACAAAAGTCGCCTTTGAGCTGAGTAAAAAATATGGTATTTCTATGCCGATCACCGAACAGGCCTACAAAGTACTGTTTGAAGGACTTAGTCCGAGCGAAGCACTTGAGAACCTCATGATGAGAGGCAAAAAACATGAAACAGAGGATATGGGGATATTCGGGCGTTAAGTCTTGGGATATAGTCCTGAGATAAGCTTAGCATGCATTTTAGAGTTGACAAGGTACTAGGCTGCTGACAAATTTGTTAGCAGCTTTTTGCTTTGCTTACTTCTTTTAGTTTAATTTAGTTTGCTTTGACGCGCCCTGAGATCTGATGCGGTTCATCCTCCTGGCTGTTCTTCACAATATATATTTCCAATGCCTTGTGACAAAGAAATCCGAGTTTGATACATAATGCCAGGAAAAAGATCCCGAGCATAAGCATGATGATGGTTCCAATAATGATTAACAGTGACGAGATCATATTCAGCACACCTCCGTTTTGTTGTGGATACTGTGTTCTTGCCTATATGTATTGCAAATAGCGGAAGATATTCTTGAGTCCTCAGAAAAAATGGATAAATAATTTAGACATAAATTTGTTATTTCTTCAATATAAATATAATGCTTGAGGTGCTAGTCCTGTTGTTAAGTGTGAGAAGACAAAACAAGCAAAAAAAGTAGATTTCAGGTCCTTGCTGGAAGGACAGCACACTAAAAGGGAGGGAAAAGATCTATGCAAAACTATGATATTTTCAGCGATATTGCTGAAAGGACAGGAGGGGATATTTATTTCGGTGTTGTCGGTCCCGTCAGGACTGGAAAATCTACATTTATTAAACGTTTTATGGAACTCCTGGTCTTGCCGAACATAGTCAATGTATTTGAGCGGGAAAGAGCACGGGATGAGCTTCCGCAAAGTGGCGCGGGCCGTCGAATCACAACGACGGAGCCCAAGTTTATTCCTTCTGAGGCGGTTGAAGTTGTTTTGAAGGATACGATTCACATGAATGTCAGAATGGTGGATTGTGTCGGATACGCTGTGAATGGTGCACTTGGTTATGAGGGGGAAGAAGATGAACCGCGAATGGTTCATACCCCCTGGAATGACGAACCGATCCCTTTTGAGGAAGCGGCTGAAATAGGTACCCGCAAAGTGATTACCGACCATTCTACCTTGGGTATCGCCATCACGACAGACGGATCGATATCCGAAATTCCGAGAGAAAACTATCTTGAGGCGGAGCAGCGGGTCGTTTCCGAACTGAAGGAAATAGGCAAACCATTTATTCTGCTGCTGAATACGACCAAACCCTACGCGGAAAGCACCATGGAGCTATGCCGCGGCCTGGAGCAGGAATACCAGGTGCCGGTCATTCCGGTAGACTGCATGGAAATGAACTTAAATGACATTTCTCAGATCCTTGAGGAAATTCTGTATGAGTTCCCTGTTGCCGAAGTCAATATTGAACTCCCCAAATGGGTTGAAGAACTGGACCTTTCCCATCCGATCCGGGCCGAGTTTGAGAACGTCATTCAGAAATCGGTTGGGGATATCAAGCGGATCAGGGATATCGATCATGCCCTGGAGATATTGTCTGAATGTCCGCATTCCAAAGACATTATTCTAAAAGAGACCGATCTCGGAACGGGCCATGCCGAAATCGAGATCACCACCGAAAAAGATCTGTTTAAACAAGTCCTGGAACAGCTGACGGGAATTAATATTGAAGGCGATCATACGCTTTTAAGAATGATTTTGGATTATAGCAAAGCCAAAAAAGAATGGGATAAACTCTCGAAAGCTTTTGAAGAAGTCAAAACAAACGGCTATGGTGTTGTCACACCGCAACTGGACGAAATGTTTCTGGAAGAGCCTGAACTGGTCAAATCCGGAGGTCATTTCGGAATCAAGCTTAAAGCAAGCGCACCGTCCCTGCATATTCTGAGGGCGGATGTCACGACGGAAATAACGCCGCTGATCGGGACCGAAAAGCAGGCCGAAGAACTGGTCAAGTATCTTCTGGAAGAATTCGAATCTGATCCGAAGAAATTATGGGGGTCCAATATTTTCGGTAAGTCCCTGCATGACTTGGTTAGGGAAGGAATTCAGAACAAGCTTTACAAAATGCCGGACAATGTCCAGATCAAACTGCAGGATACGCTGCAGCGTATCGTGAATGAAGGACACGGCGGTCTGATCTGCATCATTATTTAGAGGCGCATGAACAGACATTTTTCTTAAAGGAAGGGAAAGCCCCACATTAGGCTTTCCCTTCCTTTAACTAATCTGGTTGTCAAAACCGTCATAAAATGATTATAATAGATGAAACAGCATGCTAAAAAAGTTGGGAGCTGAATTGTGTGAGCAAACAGAAAAAAGATTTTCTGTTGGTAAGCAAGGAGATTCTTCCTGAGGCGATTACGAAAACAGCTCAGGCTAAAGAACTTTTGGCGAAATTTGATGTGCTGACCGTGAATGAAGCCTGTGAGAGGGTCGAAATAAGCCGGAGTGCATTTTATAAATATAAAGATGGAGTTTTTCCGTTTTATGAAGCAAGTAAAGAGAAGATGATTACGCTGTCTTTGCTGCTAATGGACAAAGCAGGGATTTTGTCAAATGTTTTAAACTATGTCGCTTCAGTCTCCGGAAATATCATTACCATCAATCAGGGAATCCCGCTGCAGGGGATTGCCAATGTCTCCCTTTCGATCGAAACAGAAAAAATGGAAGAAACTGTGGAAAGCCTGGTGTCAAATCTGGGTGAGCTGGATGGTGTACGTAAAATCGAATTGATTGCTAAAAGTTGAAATGTACCAATGTGATTTGTTTTTTGTTTTTTGTAGTTTGTTTTTTGCCGAATTTTGCTTGATTTTTTGACCTCGGTATGATAAATTGTATTAGTGTTTCGCAAAGGACAGATGTCGGGGCGTAGCTCAGCTTGGTAGAGCGCTACCTTGGGGTGGTAGAGGCCGCACGTTCAAGTCGTGTCGCTCCGACCAGTAAAATAAAGCCTATCAGGGCTTTTTTTGTTGCCCGGAAAGGCGAAAATGACCGTGTAGTGTAAGTTTTAGTGCAATTTGAAATTATGCGTTTAAATGGGATTCTTTTTGGGTGTAAATTTTTTTCTTTTAAACAAGCTGTTTAAGTTAATTGCAGCCTGTTTTTTTATTTCCGGCATTGTTCTGGTCCTTCTTCCTGGACTCCTAAGAGGATCACCGCCTGGGTGTATGTCAAATTGCGCACTGGTGCGTAATTTGAGTTGCCGTCGGAAGCATCGGGCAGCTTGCACCCGTACTCTCTGAAGACCTTCATCAGGCTTTCCGCCGTACTCTGACGGTTATTTGGAAAATAGAAAAAATTATTTCTCGAACATACAGGCTTTAGGGCAGACAAGAAGGGAATACATACAATAGCGAGAAGTAAGCATAGTCCGGATAGAGAAAGGGCATGCTATTCAGGAAGCACCTATATTCAAGCAGCAAACGATGAAAGGATAGCCGGTATGGGAAAACATAAAAAGAATGCAAGAGCCAAATCGTCTCTGACGGTAAGTGATCCGCATTTTACAGATTATGATATTCAAAAGGAACGTAATATCCTACAGATACAAGCCGACAAACCGAGCCATTCCTGAAACGAAGATACCGATCGTAATCCGGGGAAACCCGGATTATTTATGTATATGATCTATTTAGAACATTTTTTTATGATTTCCAATGATTGTTATTCTATGATTTCCAATGATTGTTATTCATTGATGATATTGATAAATGATTTATAATAAGAGAAACATATAAACAGACTAGGAATACCGGATATGGGATAGAAGGCGGCAAACAAATCTTGGATAAAAGAAGTGATGAAATGAATAAAGCCATTATTGTTGAAGGGAAGACAGACAGGGAACAGCTGCTGAAGGTACTGGACGAACCTGTCGAAATCATCTGTACGTACGGAACCATTAATCAAACGAACCTTGAAAGGCTCATTGACGAAGAGAAATATGATGAAATTTATGTGCTGGTCGATGCGGACGAGCCGGGAAATAAGCTCAGGCGGAGCATCAAAAATATTTTTCCGAATGCCCGGCATATGTATACCAGAAGAATATACCGGGAGGTGGCATCAACCCCGCTTGAGGAAATATATGATATTTTGAAAAATGCTCACTTTGACGTGAAAGAAATACCTTAATAAGAGAAATCCAGCCTTGTAACAAAAAAGTAACAAAAAATATTAATAATCCCCAAAAAATATCAAAATTCGCTTGTGTTATTCTTCACTTTCTGATATTATCTTGATAAAGTAGTATATACAAATATATATATTTGTATATATAAATATGTTTGTTTCTTTCTAAGGTATTTTAAGGGGTTAATCCTTAATTAAATTTTCACAATATTTTTGTAAAAACAATATTGTGAAAAATTTCACTATTGATATTCAACTATCGACAGAATAAACTAAGATTCATTATTTGGTCAGAAGGGGGACTCAATCATTATTTTTATAAATACTTACAGCTTTTTTGTATTAAGGTAAAAAGCCATGCAAGGAAAGGATGAAGAAAGTGGAAATCGTTGTTTGTATTAAACAAGTACCTGATACTACTGAAGTAAAGATTGATCCGGTTAAAAACACGTTAATCCGTGACGGTGTTCCGAGTATCGTGAATCCGTTTGACGAATATGCGGCTGAAGCTGCTATCAAAATTAAAGAACAATACGGTGGTAAAGTAACCGTCCTAACCATGGGACCACCACAGGCCGTATCTGCGCTGCGCAAATGTCTGGCGATGGGCGCGGATGAAGCAGTGCTGATCAGTGACCGGGCGTTTGCAGGTGCCGACACCTGGGCCACTTCCTATTCGCTGGCCAGAGCCATTGAAAAGATTGGCAAACCGGATATCATTTTTTGCGGAAAAATGGCCATTGACGGAGATACCGCCCAGGTAGGGCCCGGTATTGCCGAGCATTTACATCTTCCCCAAACAACCTATGTTCAAAAAATCAGAGAAGTTCATAAGGATCATCTCGTGGTTGAACGCGCCTTTGAAGGCGGATTTGAAGTGATCAAGGTTCAATTGCCTGCGGTCATCGCAGTCGATAAAGCAATCGGTGAACCAAGGTATCCGAGTGTTAAAGGTTCGATCAAAGCCTCAAGAATGCCGGTATCAATCTGGTCTGCTGCGGATATTGACGCACCTGCCGAAAAGACCGGACTAAACGGCTCCTGCACCCAGGTTATGCAGATCTTCACGCCTGAAGTTAAAATTCAGAGTGAAATGCTTAAAGGTGAAACAGATGAACAATTATGCAATTTGCTGATTAAGAAGCTGCAGGCTGCTGAAATCGTATAAGGAGGAGCAGGAAAATGAGTGTAAAGATCCTAGAAAATCAATGTAATGGCTGTGGCGCTTGTGTTGATAGATGTCCTTTCGGCGCTATAGAGATCGTAGATGGCATCGCAAAATTAAAGGATAATTGTACCGGCTGCGGAGCCTGCGGCAAAGCCTGCCCGAACAATGCCATAGAAGTTACCAAAAAAGCCAAAAAAGCTCCTAAAAACAACGATGAATACAAAGGTGTTTGGGTCTTCATCGAACAACGCACCGGCAAGATTGACACTGTAGCACTCGAGCTGCTTAGCGAAGGCCGCAAGTTGGCCGATGAGCTGAAGGTGGAGCTGGCCGGCGTGCTTCTTGGTGAAAATGTTGCCGATTTAGCGAAAGAGTGTTTTGCATACGGCGCTGAAAAAGTCTATCTGGTAGACGGCCCTGTATTTAAGGATTATCGTACCGATTCCTATACGGAAGCGATTGTTGAAATTATTAATCAATATAAACCGGAGATTCTACTGTTTGGCGCGACCAATAACGGACGTGATTTTGCAGCACGTATTGCAGTCAGGATTACCACCGGCCTTACGGCGGACTGCACCGCTCTTTCCATTGATCCGGAAACGCGGCTTTTAAGACAGACCCGGCCTGCATTTGGCGGCAATGTTATGGCGACCATTCTTTGCCCAAATCATCGTCCGCAGATGGCCACGGTCCGTCCGAAGGTCATGAAAATGGATGAGCCCGATTACAGTCGGATAGGTGAAGTGATCCGCTGTGAAAGCTCCGTCAAAGAAGCGGATATGACCACCAAGATTTTAGATATTATCCAAAGCATATCTCATACCGTCAATCTGCAGGATGCTGAGATTATTGTCTCCGGCGGCAGAGGCATAGGCGGTCCGGAAAATTACCGTTTGATTGAGGAACTGGCTGAAGCCCTTGGCGGCGTAGCCGGTGCATCCCGTGCAGCAGTTGACGCAGGATGGGTTCCGCATTACCGTCAGGTAGGACAGACCGGAAAAACAGTTTCCCCGAAACTTTATATTGCCTGTGGTATCTCAGGCGCTATTCAGCATCTTGCCGGAATGAATACCTCCGAAATCGTTGTTGCAATTAACAATGATCCCGAAGCTCCCATTTTCAACATCGCGACCTATGGTCTTGTTGGGGATCTTCATCAAATTGTGCCGATGCTGACCCAAAAGATCAAAACGTTAAAAATGGCGTAATGAACGATCTTTAAGGGCATAATGAACGATCTTTAATGATATGATGATCCGGCTGACGGATAAAATAGGATGAGTAGGAAAAGGAAGGTGTTAGGATTGCTTTCTTTAAAGCTGATTATATTTTTAGTACTGACAGGACTTGCAGTTTATGCATTTGTTCACGCCTTAAGTAAAAAAATCCGTATTTTGACCTTAGGCGCGAAAGAAAACAGGTTTGATAACCCGCGCAAACGTTTGAAGAATTTTATCGTAAACGTTTTATTGCAGGGCAAAATGCTCAGGGAATTTTACGGCTATATTCACTTGTTTATTTTCTGGGGATTCATATTCATTGCCTTAGGAGAAATCCCGTTTATGGTCGAAGGACTGTTCCCCTCCGTCCATGTTCCTTTGCTCGGAACGAGTCCCTACTTCTATCTAATTAAAGATATTCTGTCGACACTTGTATTTGTCGGTTTAATTATCGGTGTGATCAGAAGATGGATCGTTAAGCCCAAACGTCTCTACCGAACGCCGGAAGCCGCGATTATCGTGATTCTGATCTTCCTGGTTATTATCACCGAGTGGCTGACCAGTGGAGCCAAAGTTGTCTTAGATGCAAACTCTGCCTATAACCTGGCCTTCATCTATCATCTGTTTGCCGGACTGTACCAGGGCTACAGCGCTGAAACGCTCAGTGTCATTATTGAGATCTGCTGGTGGACCCATGTGCTGATCATTCTCGGGTTCCTGGTCTATATCCCAAACTCCAAGCACATGCATTTGCTGGCCTCACCGTTCAATGGCTATTTTGCTACATTGAAACCTGCCGGCGGTCAGGTTCCGGCAATGGATCTGCTAGACGAAAAGGTTACGGAGTACGGTGTAGGAAGAATCGAAAACTTTACCTGGAAACAGCTGCTGGACTGCTTCTCGTGCGGAGAATGTGGCCGTTGTATGGATAACTGTCCGGCAAATATCTCCGGTAAACCGCTGAATCCGAAAAAGCTCTTAAGCAGAGAGCTGAAGGATCATCTTTTGGAAAAAGGCGCTGAGATGACCAAGCTCGGTCTTAAATCCACAGCTCATTTAACAGATGAAGATTTCAGGAAGATTGCCAAGGAGGACCGTGAGTGTGCGGAAATACTTCAAAAGCATTTAATCGGCGATATCTTTACGCGCGATGAACTCTGGTCCTGTACGACCTGTTCAGCCTGCCAGACCTTATGCCCGGTATCGAATGAACATGTCAACAAAATCATTGATATGCGGCGGTATGAGGTGATGAATGAGAACAACTATGCACCTGAGCTGCAGCTCGCTTTCCGTAATGTTGAAAGCAAATACAATCCGTGGGGTGTCAGCTGGAGTGAGCGTGCTGGCTGGGCCAAAGACCTTGATATTCCGGTTATGAAAACGGCAGAAAATCCGGAGTATTTATTCTGGGTCGGCTGTGCCGGTTCTTTCGACAACCGCGCGAAGAAGGTTTCCGTAGCTACTGCCAAAATTCTTAAAGCTGCCGGCGTCAACTTTGCGATCCTTGGCAGAGAAGAGAAATGCTGCGGTGATTTTGCCCGCCGTGCCGGCAACGAATATCTCTTCCAGTTCATGGCCAAAGAAAATGTAGGCATCCTGAATAACTATGGCGTGAAGAAGATTATCACTACCTGTCCGCACTGCTTCAATACCCTGAAAAATGAGTATCCGGAACTTGGCGGCAATTATGAAGTGATTCATCATACCCAGTTCATTAACCAGCTTATCGGAGAAGGTAAGCTGAAACTGAATAAAGACGTTCGGCTGCCGGAACAAAGAATTGTATATCATGACTCCTGTTATCTCGGACGCTACCAGCAGGAATATGATGCACCAAGAGCACTCTTCAATAAGATTCCGGGGGTTCAGCTCGTCGAGATGGACCGCAACCATGACAAGAGCTTTTGTTGCGGTGCAGGTGGATCCAGAATGTGGATGGAAGAAAATCTGGGTGACCGTATCAACAACCTAAGAGTAGAACAAGCACTTTCCAAAGATCCTCAAGCCATTGGCGCCAACTGCCCGTACTGCATTACGATGCTGGAAGACGGCGTCAAAGATAAGGCTAAACCTGAGCGAAATGTTCACGTTGTCGATCCGGCCGAACTCATTGCAAAAATGATCTAACAAAAAAGATAGACCTTTGGCAGTCTCGGGATTGCTAAAGGTCTATTTACTTGATACAATACATACATTATGTATAGAATTATGTCGTTTCTTGAATAATAGACAGAAACGACAGGGCAGGATTTTTATTTTTAATCACGAATAATGTAAAATAACACAGAACAATGAGGAATACTTAGGATTTCTGGAGGGGAATCAAAGGTGATCGAAGTTTATAGCGTTGAATCGGAACTAAAAACAGTTGAAACAGAAATGAATAAAGAAATGCAGTTTAATTCATCAACGCTTGATGATCTGTTGAATCTGCCGATGAATAATCTGGACAGGTATATGAGTCCGGCCTTGGTTTTGTCTGTAAGCTGTATGACCGGAAAAATCAGCAAAACGATTCTTTCCCTTGCAACCGTTTTTCAATATGTTTTCTTAGCGCATCATATTCATAAACTGATTACTGATGAGGATATGTCCGAGCATTCCAGGCAGTTTCCTGTACTGACAGGGGATTTTATGTTTGGACAAACTCTGAAGAAGGTATGTCAGGAAGATATATTCCCATATGCCGGTCAGTTTGTCAAACTAATCAAGACAATCAATGAAGGCATCCTGATGCGCTGGCGGTATAAAAATAAGCGTATCCCTTTCCAGGAATATAACATGATCTTAGGCAATGAAAGAGCTTCTCTGACGGCGCTGGCTGTGAAACTCAGTGCAAAGCTTTCCGGGATTCCCCAAACTTATATCGATAAACTGGAGAACTTTGGGTACTGTATAGGGATGGCTTGGGCAGCTTCGGAAGAGCCAGCCTGTGCTTCAATATTACAGGAAAATCTCAGTAGAGCAGAAGAGAACCTGGCTCAAATCCGCGATTATTTACCGATCAAGCCTTTGCAGGAATTAATGGAATTTCTATACGCGGAAATCGAGCGAAACAAAAAAGCCGGTACAGGGGTCTTACAATAATAAATATCCTGCGTGAAGATCTTGGAGCTCTCAAGCCACTGAGAAACATTTCTACATATCAATCTCAGACCTGAGCTTTTTTTTGTCTGACACGAATAAGAAAGTTTTCTAGAACATAGAAAGTATATTTGGTATTCTTTAAATATCGTGATAGAATAATTAATGGCTCTTATTTAGCTGATGGAGGAGCGAAATAGTGCAACGCAGGAAAAAAAGAAACTTAGAAATGAGCCTTATGGGACATGTTAAAGAATTAAGAAAAGTACTTCTTATTTCTTTGTATGCGATTGCTATCGGAACGGTCATCGGGTATATTTTCAGCGACTATGTATACGGTTTTCTGGCAGAGCCTGTCACTGGGATGGCTGGAGTAAGTTTTATTACCACAACCCCGATGGAGCCGATTATGGTAAAGCTGCAAATATCGGTAGTAACCGGTATCATTATTGCCCTTCCAGTTGTGTTGTGGCAGATCTGGAGCTTTATACTTCCAGGTCTCAAAAAAAATGAACGTAAGTATCTTTACTATATCGTTGCTTCATCGTTTATTCTTTTTATTGCCGGCGCCGCTTTTGCCTACTATCTTGTTTTGCCGGTCTGTTTGAAGTTTCTGTTGCTTGCAGGAGGAGGAGCCGTAGATTCTACGCCTTTTGTGACCAAATCCTCTTATCTGAAATTTATTTTAACGTTTATGGGGACTTTCGGAGCAGTATTCCAACTGCCGGTTGTGCTGCTTTTCCTGATGAGAACCGGACATCTGTCTCCAAAAACGCTTGCCAAATTTCGCAAATGGGCTTTCTTTGCCATTATTATACTTACCGTAGTTGTATCCCCGACACCGGATCTCTTAACTCAGCTACTGATGGCAGGCCCAATATACATGCTTTATGAACTAAGTATATGGTTGGGCTATCTCATTACGAGAAAGAAAAAAGAACTTCAGCCTTCCGAAGCCGAAGAGGGAGGGGGACAGAACCAATGAGTATGACTGAAATTGCGCTGATATTGGTCATCGCTGTCATTCTATTTGGTCCGGATGATTTGCCCGTTGTGGCGAGGACTTTGGGCAAAATGATATTTAAGGTACGGAAATTCACCGATGAAGTCACCAGAGAATTTAAGAGTACACTTAGTGCTCCCAACGGTCTAATTGAAAATGCTCTTAAAGACTATCCTCCTAAAGACCATCCTCCTGAAGATAAACCGGCTCAGTCTAAAAAAATAGCGGAAGATGAAGAGCTTCTTTCCTATCAGGAAATTGAGGAATCGTCTCCCGATAAACAAGTGAATCAGAAAGACATGCAAGCGGGTGAATAATAGTTGAAACGTCAGAAATTATTTAGAGAAATCAATGCAGATCTTAAAAAAGTAGAAAAGGAACTTGATAAATTTCTTAATGTCGATGATCCTATGTTTTCGCAAACTTGTCTTTACCTTCTACAAGCTGGCGGAAAAAGGTTACGTCCGAGTTTTACGCTTCTTGCCGGAAAATTTTTTGACTACCGGTTTGAGAAGCTTCTTCCTGTTACAATGGCCGTGGAACTTATACATATGGCAACATTGATTCACGACGATGTCGTTGATGCATCCCTTACCCGCCGAGGACGTCCAACCCTGACCGCAGGCTGGGGAAATACCGTATCGATGGCAACAGGGGACTATCTGCTTGCGAAGGCCCTAGAACTGATTGTGAAGATTGATAATCCCGCGGTATCCAGCATCTTGGCTGATGTCTGTATTGAGATGTGTCAGGGGGAAATTCAGCAAATTAAGTCTTCCTATGATACAACGCAAACCTTGAAGCAGTATCTCTACCGTATTCAGCGAAAAACAGCACTGCTGATCGGTTTATGCTGCAAATTAGGCGCCAAGGTATCCAATGCCAATCCGAGGCAGATATGGCTGATGAGTAAATACGGCAATTACCTTGGTCTCGCGTTTCAAATTGTTGATGATATTCTTGATATAACTGCAAATCCCAAAGAATTGGGAAAACCGGTCGGAGGAGATATCCGCCAGGGGATCATTACCCTGCCGATGATTTTTGCATTGAAGGATTCTTCACAGAAAGAAAGATTAAAGGATCTTTTGGGGCGGAAGACGAAAACGGATGCTGAAGTAGCTGAGGCAATCCAGCTGATCATCCAGGCAGGCGGAATCGATAAATCAAGAAAAATTGTCGAGCAGTATATCGACAAAGCCAAAGCAAACCTCCAGGAACTTCCCGATGTTCCGGCCAAGGATGCTTTAATCGAGTTGGCTAATTACATGGGTGAGCGAAGTTACTAAGGTACGAAGTTGTGAAAAATCTGCTCACCTTCAGATGATAATTTTAGGACTCACAAGATACTTAAAAAATATCAAATTAAATTATAATAATATAATGATAGAGACGCTGCAAAACGAAGAAGTTTACTGCAGCTCTTTTTTTGCTTCAAACTACATTAAGAGCCGCCGCAGCGGCTTTGGTTATTTTTTCAAGAGATACAAACACTCATTTGTATGGAAAAAAATACTATATTATACATGAATTACTAAGTGAGGAGCTGTGTATTTTTGAATGACCAAAAAAGGAAAGTGTTATTGGAAGAAATAGAAAAGATACGGCATTCCAAAGTTATTGTCTATTTTTCTTATACACCTCTCGACGATGGAATCCTGGTTCCGTTGTATCAAGAATTGAATAAAATTGGAAAAACCCAAAAAATTGACCTCTTCTTGCACAGCTATGGCGGCGCGGTTGATACACCCTATAAGGTTGTCATGCTGATCAGGGAATTTTGTGAAGAGTTTTCAGTCATCGTTCCTTTTTCAGCGAAATCAGCAGCTTCAATGATTGTTCTGGGAGCGGATGAAGTTGTGATGGGCCCAATATCCGAGCTGGGACCGATAGATCCACTGGTCAAGCATCCATTGTATAAGGACTTCTGGATACCGGTGCAGGCCCTGCGCTGCTGCTTCGAATATATTGAAGAACTCATCGAAAACAACTCGAATACGGAGGTCTCTGAGATCATCGTCAATTCGGTTTTGAATAAACTTGATCCGTGGCTGATTGGGGATTATGAGAAAGCCTTAAAGGCTTCCAGACAATATGCCGAATCCCTGCTTTCCAAATATATGCTGAAAAATGATAAGGAAAAGGTGAAAGCGGTCACGCAAAACCTTACAAACGGTTATTTTTCGCACGGTTATCCGATAGGCCGGGCCGAAGCCAAAGAGATGGGCATTTGCGTAACTGAGGCTACAGGAGAACTGTGGGAATTAATCTGGGAATTATATCTTGTCTATCAATCCATGTTTTCTGGCGAAAATGCTTGTAATTTTTCTCTTTCTACGATAGGATGATGTAGGGTAAAGAAATTGGTTTTTTTGTAGAGTTCATGATATAGTAATATGAAAAGGAGGGTGACAGAAGTGCAACCTATTTTTGGAATGATTGCTCCCATGACATTAGTCATCGTTTTAGTCGTTGTGTTGATCATTTTTGGCCCGGGGAAACTTCCTGAATTGGGTAAAGCTATGGGCAAAGGCATTAAAGAGTTTAAGTCTGCGACCGATGATCTGGAAGACAGCGTCAAAGGAACCAAGGATTCGTCTGAAGAGAAGAAAGAAGGATAAGAGTCCATCTAACCATCATATGATCCATATAGAAATGTTTAGGACGTTACCGCGTTGCTATAGCTGGCAAGGAGCGGCAACGTCCTTAAATTATTCCTGAATTATATGATTCTAAGATTATTTTCATTTAGCAGCTTGGCACAATATTCGATAATTTCGCGGCGTCGGACGATCCCAATAAAAATTCCCTGATCGTCAATCACGGGAACAAAATTCTGCTGGATCGCCCTGGAAATGAGATCATTGATCTGAGCATTGATCGAAACGGCTGCATTCTGGGTGCGTTGTTCAATCTCATCAAGGTGTATTTTTTCCGTGTTGCCGAACGTCAGATCAGGGGTGTTTTTGAGCTTCCAAAGGAGGTCCCCCTCCGTTACTGTTCCCGCGTAATGCCCTTTGGAATCCACCAGAGGGATTGCTGCATATCCGTGGTACTCCATACGTTCAAGCGCCTGACGCATCGTAGCATTTTTTTTAAGAAAGATGACATCTTTTTTCGGGATAAGAAAAAATGCAATATTTTTCATAGCAAAACCTCTGACACTTTTATTATGATAACCGTTTATTTGAATTATTCAATAGAAACTATGGAATTCCTTCCCGGTTCCAAAAGCTTTTTGACGGTAGATTAAGTATCGCGGCTTAGGGGAACAAAGGGACGTATTATTTATTTTCAATCAAAAAGGGGGACAAAAGATACGTTCCTTTGTCCCTCTTTTATTAGTTTTGCCAATTTTTTAGAAGATTACACCCAGAGCAATAAGGATAAGAATCGCAATCGCGATAATACCTACACCTGCACCGCCATATATCGGAGCCACCGGGGCAACCGGAGCCACCGGGGCAGTTCTGCAGCAGCATCCATAATTGTACATCTATTTTCACCTCTTTTACACAGATCAAATAATAAGATTTTAGATCCTTAGAACAAAATACCCATCGCAATCAAGAGCAGAATAATCACTGTTACAATAGCAATTCCGCAAAAATTAGGCGTACAGCAACAACCACCAACTGCGCCTTCTGTTACAACACCACCGGCAACTGCACCTTCGTAAGCCATAATCGCAAGACACCCCCTGTATAATTGGTATGAATTGGTACTCGATGCAATATATGTAAAGGTACTTGCAATGGTGTATTTTCTAACAGTCAAAAATAATCGAATAAAATAATAGAAGCTCCCGCGTCCGGGAGCTTCTTGCGCAAAGTCCAAAGACAACTGCGGCTAGATTTTATACCTAGACATCAATTATCTAGAGACTCTTCAATAAAAAATTAACATGGAAAAGCCTTAAAGTCAACGATTATAAACAAAAATCTAGTAGTTAAGTTTTGGTTATTTTGTTATTCATCGAACGGAATAAACACAACCGCAATATTTTTGCCGGTAGAAATTTTGGGATCGGGCGATCTCCATCGTCTTTTTATAGCCATCCTGTTTCTTGAAATTTCTGGCCAGGAATTTGAGGCAGTTTTCATCAGCAATCTTTTGACCTATCTCCAGAATGTGTTGGCTGCTTTTATGAGGGCTGATGGTCAGAGTGGTTGTAAAGATGCTAATATTATTTCTCGAAGCATACGCGGCCGTTTTTTGAAGTCTCAGAGCAAAGCAGCGGTCACAGCGGATTCCTTTCTCCGGTTCATTCTCCAAACCTTTCATTTGTGCCAGCCACTGCCGGGGGTCATAAGGATCCTCAAAAAAAGATATGTTTTGGGCAGCGGCATATTTCTGCAGTTCACTACTCCGGAGCACGTATTCTTCCTCCGGATGAATGTTAGGATTGCAATAGTAGATGACCGGAGTAAAATCCGCAGAAAGCTGCTCCAGGACATAACCTGCACAGGTGGCGCAGCAGGCATGAATCAAGATCTTTTCTTTGGACATCGTTTCAACCTCCCAATCATGATGCTAAAACATATTTCTGGGGAATAAGTCTTACTGGCAAAATTATAGGCCTGCTGCAGCCTGAATGCAAGATGGGAAAGTTGTTCAAAATAACTGTAGGACAATGAAGGAGGTAAATTTGATGAAAAAAAATATAGTCAATCGGAATGTTATCATTCCTGTTCTAGGGTCGTTATTTTTGTTGTGTGGCCCTGGACAAGTTTTTGCTCAATCGACCCAGTATAGCGTTCAGGCCGGAGACAGTATGTGGAAAATTGCAGTACGGTATGAAATTGGATTAAGCGAATTAGCCCAGGCCAACCCGCAAATCCAAAATCTGAGACTGATCTACCCCGGACAGAAGGTTTTTATCCCGAATGTTGACAGCATTAAAGCCCTGGAGACGGAAGTAATCCGGCTTGTCAATGTAGAACGGTCTAAAAAAGGATTGCAGCAGCTGAAACAAAATTGGGAAGTATGCAGGGTCGCAAGATACAAATCACAAGATATGATCGACAAAGGATACTTTGCCCACGAGTCTCCGACCTACGGGTCTCCTTTTAAAATGATGGAGTCTTTTGGCATCAGATTTTCAGCTGCGGCGGAGAATATCGCTTATGGTCAGCAAACACCGCAGGAAGTCATGAACAGCTGGATGAATTCTGCCGGCCATCGCAGTAATATCCTAAGCCCGTCCTATCTGGAAATAGGTGTTGGAGCTGCAAAGGATAGTGAAGGCAATATTCACTGGACCCAAATGTTTATAAAGCCGCTGTAATAAGCATTGTTGTCGGATATGTACTTTCTTAAAAATGCGGACATGGTAGCCTTTAATAAAATGCTGGTTCATCGTTTAGGACTGTGATAGACTAGTACTGTTGTTAGTCCCAGTTACATATCCGGTGACAAGGGACGATATTCAGCTGAAGGATGATTTGATGACAGTGCAGGGAATTACCGCGGAAGAAAATGATAACCGGATCATTTGGCTGGATGTGATGAAAGGAATCGGAATACTGAGCGTCGTCTGGGGACATGCCGGTCATCCGTATTCTTTTTTGATGTTCTTCTTTCATATGCCTTTGTTTTTCTTTATCAGCGGCTATCTGTATCGATCTGCCGGGGCTGGGACACCATTGCAATATCTCGTCCGGCGGTCAAAACAGCTCCTGGTCCCTTATGTATTCTATATAGTTCTGATTACGGTATTCCTGGCCGTTTTAAGTGCGCTTAAAGGCCAATCGGCCAATATCAACTGGACAGCTTTGGTTCTGGGCGGAAGCAAGCTGGAAGGCGCTTACGGAGCCTTCTGGTTTGTGACCTGCTTATTCTTTGTCCAGATATTCTTTGACTTCGTCATCCGGAAGATTCGTCCAAGGTGGCTTGTCGTGCTGGTGATCGCAGCATGTTTTGTTTTTGCCTTCTGGGAGTCACGCTTTCACCAAGATTTCTTTGTTCCCTGGAATATGGATGTAGCCTTTTTTGGAATCGTTTTCTATGCGCTGGGTTTCCTTTTTAAACAAAAAAAATGGCTGGTAAATACCCAGCTAAACAAAATCATTCTTTTATTATCAGCAGTCTTTCTTGTCCTGTTCTTATACGCCTATTTTCAGGATTACCTGAGGTTTGGTCTGGACTTTAAGCACCGTCAGTATTACTTTTTCGGTACGAACATCCTTGTGCCGATGGCTGCAATTCTGTTGATCTCCGGCCTAAGCAGGATGCTCGCCAATTGGACGTTTTGCAGAAGGGTATTAAGTTCCCTGGGCCAAAGCTCGATGGCAATCATGTTTCTTCATTTGTTTGTGAATTCAGTGATAGGTGGTTTTATTACGATTAGTCCTTGGCGTTTTCTTATTATCGGAATATTATTCCCTTGGCTGTGGTTTGAATTTGCTTCGCGGATACCTGGTCTGCGCTTTCTGGCCTTGGGAATAAATCCTAAAAGACCGGCCATTGGTATTGGAATCTCAGGCAGATCGGATAGAAGCATCTGAGAAACTGCAATAACATTGTTGTTTATGACTATTCCTGATTGATCTTCTTTAGAAGCCAGGCCATATTTTTGCCAAGTGTCTGAAATGTCCGGATGCCTTCCTCATCCTGCTGGACATTCCCAGGTTTATGGGCAAGTGTCATATTCCAGTAGCTGGAACCTACGGTGATCATTTCGGTGATGCCAAAGAATAGATTGATCGAAGAAAAAACGAAATTTGTACCGGCTCTCCGGGCAGCCACAACGGTGGCACCAACTTTTCTGGTCAATAAACGGCCATTGGCCCCGTTAACGATGCCGCAGCGGTCAATAAAGGCTTTGACTTCGGGGGTCATATTGCTGAAATAGCTTGGGGAACCGATCAGAATGCCGTCAGCTTCAAAGACTCTTTGTAGAATCGGATTCAATTCGTCGTCATGGCCCGGGCAGCTCCTGTCTGCGCTTTGAGCGCATTTTCCGCAGACCTTACAGCCGAAAATCGGTTTTCCGCCTAATTGCAGCAGTTCGGTCTGAATGCCCTCCTTTTCTAATTCCTGAAGAACGATTTTAAGACTTTGAGCCGTATTTCCATTGGGTTTTGGGCTCCCATTAAGTGCAACAACCAACATGGCATGTTCCTCCTGATTTTGGGTGTTTTTTTGATTATTCAGATACTTTTTATGTAATATAATTGTAATGAATAATTCAAGATCAACAGTCGTGTTTCCTGCAGCGGATTTTAGAGACGATCAGTACCTGGGGGAAACCCGCTAAAGCTATAATGCTGATGGTAGCGGGGACATTCAGAATCTTTGTCTGATACTACTTTTGTTTAAGAATTGAAAATGTATCTCATTTTGTATATAATGGCAGTTAGCGCTTTGGGTCTTGTACAATCAAAACCGGCTGGAACTTATATTCGCGGAACTGCAGCCCGGAGGGACTATAATATTCTAGCATATTCGAAAGGAACGAAAAAAGTGAAGATTTTACGTTACATGCTCATATTTGTACCGATCACTTTTGTAGGTGAATTTCTGCACTGGGAACCAACCCTGATGTTTGTCTTGACAGCACTGGCCATTATCCCTTTGGCTGCGCTGATGGGCGAAGCGACAGAGGAAATTTCCTTCTATTCAGGGCCCAAGATAGGTGGGTTTCTGAATGCAACGTTTGGCAATGCAACAGAACTGATTATTTCTTTCTTTGCGTTAAAAGCAGGTCTTTTTGAGGTTGTCAAAGCATCCATTGCCGGATCGGTCATCGGTAATATTTTACTCGTGCTGGGTGCCAGCATGCTCTTGGGCGGAATCAAATACAAGTCCCAGCATTTTAACCAAAAGGTTATTGACAACAGTGCCAGCATGCTGTTATTTGCAGTTATTGGTTTAACGATTCCGGCTATTTTCATGCATACGCTGGATCCGGCACTCCTGAGTACGCGTTATGAGGGACTCAGTGTCATTGTCGCAGTCATCATGATTCTCATCTACATTTTGAGCTTAGTCTTTTCTTTTTACACGCACAAAGATATTTATTCGGTCGACCACTCCCAGGAAAGCTCTCCAAAGTGGTCCATCAAAAAAGCAATTGCCGTTTTGGTCGGAGCCACTGTGCTGATCGGACTGGAGAGTGAGTTCCTGGTCAGTGCTGTTGAGCCAATGTCGGAAGCGATCGGGCTAAGCGAATTTTTCGTCGGTATTATCCTTATTCCGATCATTGGTAATGCTGCTGAACACAGCACGGCGATTGTCATGGCACTGAAAAATAAAATGGATGTCGCTGTTGAGATTGCAATCGGGTCAAGCCTGCAGATCATCTTGTTTGTTACGCCTGTATTGATTTTCCTGAGTTTGCTGTTTACACCGATGAGTATTGTTTTTAATGAATTTGAACTTGTAGCCCTTGTCTTTTCGGTTTTGATTGCCAACAGGGTAGCGACAGATGGCGAATCAAACTGGATGGAAGGGGTTCAGCTGCTAGCAGTATATTTGATTATTGCTGTGGCGTTCTTTGTTTTGTAGAATCCAGCTTCTTGATTCTATAGATTTAGGTTTGCAGATTCTGTGAGGGTACGTAATGTGCCCTCATTTTTTGTGGGCTTATACTGCTTAATTGCTTAAGTGCTTAAGGCGTGCTAAAAGCCTTTTGGGCTTGTCTGCGTGCCACAATACCACTTTCGGCCGTTGCGTCCTCCTTGACGCAAAAGGCCGCGCTACGCAATCCTTGCTCCGCTTATCGTGGAACTGTGCCACGCAGACTAATTGACAGTTAATTGGGGCTTGTCTGCATGAAGAACTTGTACTCCATATATATTTTCACAATGGAATCTTGTGTCATCGTAAGAATAATTCAAAATTAAAAAATGCAGACATTGACAATAAGCGTTAACGAGTTAAAGGTGATTCGTATATTTCATCCTCGTCTGATATTGTATCAGGGAATAAAATAATGCTATGATAAAGCTGATTCCGGAAGGGGAGGGGTAGCTATGAAACGGTTTGGTTTCTATTTAATAATTTTGACTTTAGGACTGGGAATTTTGACGGCTGGCTGTGCAAACAACGATCAAATGAATGGTACGAATCAGGAAACAAACCAGACAGGTCAGACGAACGGCTCAAACGGATCAAACGAGGCAAACGAAGACAATAATCCGGTGATCTATCAGAACACGGTGTATGGCTTTGATTTTACGTTGCCGGACAGTTGGAAGGGCTACTCAATTGTAACTGAGCAATGGGAAGGTATTGCTGTGGATGGTCCGCAAAGCGGTCAAGTGATTGAAATGGGTCAGCTCATTCGGATTCGTCATCCACTATGGACTTCGGAGCAGCCTCGTCAGGATATTCCGATTATGATATTTACACTGGATCAATGGACAGACTTACTGAATGAAAAATTCAGTGTTGGTGCGGCACCAATGCCGCCAAGCGAGCTCGGCCGAAATTCCAGATATGTACTGGCGCTTCCTGCGCGTTACAATTATGCTTTCCCCGAAGGATTCGAGGAAGTGGAGGATATTCTCGCAAACAGTCCTTTGGAAGCAGCTGAAAACTTTAAGTAGGGAATGACGGATTTCTTGCTTGAATTTTTTGGGAGGGTATCATGAAAATTGTTGTCGCACCTGACTCTTATAAAGGCAGTATGAACGCGCTAAGCGCTGCCAGGGCAATCGAAAGAGGCATTCGGAACGTTGAACGGGATATTGCTGTAAAATTGATCCCGATGGCTGATGGCGGCGAAGGCACCGTAGAGGCGATAATTGCGGCTTTGGGTGGTGAGATCATACCTGCCAGGGTAAAAGGGCCTCTGGGTGAAACGACGGATGCTTTTTTTGGCTTGTTAGAAGACCGAACAACAGCTGTGATTGAACTGGCAGCGGCGGCAGGCTTAAATTTAATTCCTGCAAAGCTTAGAAACCCTCTGCTGACGACATCCTATGGTGTTGGAGAGCTAATAAAGCATGCCTTGGACACTGGAGCTAAAAAGTTAATTCTGGGTATCGGCGGGAGCGGCACGAATGACGGAGGAGCCGGAATGGCCACGGCCTTAGGGGTAAGACTCCTGGACCGGCATGGTCAGGAAATCCGTTTTGGAGGCGGCTATCTGACTGAAATAACGGATATAGATTTTTCTGGCTTTGACCCCAGACTGAACGATATGGAAATAATGGCTGCATGTGACGTGACCAATCCGCTATGCGGACCGCAGGGGGCCTCGGCAGTCTATGGCCCGCAAAAAGGAGCAACACCGAAGATGGTTGCCCTATTGGACAAGAATCTCCGGCATTATGCTGAAATCATTCAGAAAAGCACCGGCCTTCAGGTGCGGGATATACCCGGTGCCGGAGCTGCAGGAGGCGTTGGAGCGGCTCTGATTGCTTTTTTGAAGGCGGATCTGCAACCCGGTGCGCAGCTCATAATGAGGGCGGCAGATATGGACAAAGTTCTGACCGATGCGGATTTAGTCATAACAGGTGAGGGTTTGACCGATTACCAGACGCTCTTCGGCAAAGTGCCGCTGGCCGTAGCTGAAAAAGCTGTAAAACATCAAGTCCCAGTCGTCTGTTTGTCCGGCGGGCTGACGGAAGATGCCCAACAGCTTTACAAACATGGTTATTCCGGTGTATTTAGCATTACGGAAGGACCTGTTAGCCTGGCAGACGCAATCCTGAATGCGGAAGCGCTGCTGGAGAGGGCTGCTGAAAGGATCCTGCGTCTGTACCTGGCTGGACGATCATTCCAGCATGGAGGGTCATACGCAAAAGATCATTAACGCTCAAAATCGTATAGGGAGGACACTATGAAGATCGTCGTTTTGGATGGATATACGCTTAATCCCGGAGATATATCATGGAGCGGGCTGGAAAGGCTTGGGGAGCTTACCGTCTATGACCGCACCGCCTATCATGCCGGCAATGAAGATTTGATCATGGAAAGGATCGACAGGGCGGAGATTATCTTTACCAATAAAACACCTTTATCCAGAACAGTGCTGGAAAACGCACCTGATTTAAAATTTATCGGGGTTCTCGCAACGGGCTATAATATTGTCGATGTTGAGGCAGCCAAAGAAAGAGGAATTGTCGTAACGAATATTCCGGCCTACGGGACGAATTTTGTCGCTCAGATGGCAATTGCGCTGCTACTTGAAATGTGCTGCCATGTCTGGCCGCACAGCGAATCGGTTCGGAGAGGAGAATGGTCCGGCAATCCGGACTGGTGTTACTGGAACTACCCACTCATAGAACTGGCGGGAAAGACCATGGGAATCATCGGTCACGGCAGAATTGGCCAGGCAACTGGAAGAATAGCTCAGGCTTTGGGGATGAGGATCCTGGCTGTTGACAGTAATCCCGATCCGTCCTTGGAAAGTCCTGATATGAAATATGCCGATATGGATACACTACTTGCTGAATCCGACGCAATTATGCTGCACTGCCCGTTGTTTGAAAATACCAAAGGAATCATCAACAAGCAGACTATTGCTAAAATGAAACCCGGTGTGATGATCGTAAACAATGCAAGAGGACCTTTAATCGTTGAGGAAGATTTAGCCGAGGCCCTGAACAGCGGAAAGGTTGCCGGAGCCGCGTTGGATGTTGTGTCGACAGAACCGATTCAAGTGGATAATCCGCTGCTTCAGGCCAAAAACTGTATCATTACACCGCATATTTCCTGGGCCTCGCTGGAGGCAAGAATCCGGCTGATGGATCTGGCTGTGCGCAATCTGGAACAGTTTCTGGCAGGGTTTCCCGAAAATGTGGTCAGTTGAACCGGTAATCGTTTGTATAGTAACGATGTAAACTTTTTCGTTTCATTTTTCTATCCCATTTTTAGCCCGGCTCTGGTCGGGTTATTTTTTTAGATGATAAGCGGAAAAAGATTTTACATTTTACTGGAAAATTAATGACAAACTTAATTAATTCCTTTATTATGTAAGATATGTAAAATATTCTATAGTTTAAGGTGGATACATCGTATGGCTAGAGTAAACGTTCCATATATTATGGCGTGTGAAGATGTCATTAATGAAAATGAATCCTTAACTTACAAAAACATTCTTTTCACAAAAACAATCAAAGCTTTGTTTGAAAAAATATCCCTTAATATTGTCGTTGGGGTTCAAGTTTTTGAGTCGGAAGACGCTGAAGAAAATGAGGGTGACATCATACTTGAAATGACAGTAAAAGATGATAAAGATGAGTATGTCACCAAACTGCCGTTAAAAATTGAAATACCAAAAGGAACAAAAGATATCTCGGTAAAGATCGTATTTAACGAGATACTCATAAAATCACTCGGATCATACAAGTTTGTTGTCAGTAAAGGGAGGAAGAAACTCAACGAATATCGAATATTAATAACGATGGGAAAGGGAGAAAAAGAATGAATACGCTCACGATGGATGTAGACTTTAATAAAATATCAAAAGCTAAAGCTTCCCCTGAGAGTAATCATTCGGATTTTATATCAGCTATAAAAAGCTTTACATCACCAAATAATATAGAATTAACATCTAGCGCGGGAATTCATGGGCTGAATGTTGATGTTTATGAAAAACATGAGGTTTTATTTGCCGAATATACAGTGATTTTTACGGATGAAAAAAGTTTTGAAATAAGGTCAGGGTATAAAGAACCAAAGTCATTGAATAAACATAATAGTGTTCTATCAAGGATTGGTGGTGCTATTATGGGATGGCTTGCTTGTTCTCCAATTGAATCTTTCGCTGAAGAGATTAAAAATTCTTATACGCAGCATGTCGGCTTAATTGCCTCTCTAGCGGCTCTATGTTCTGCTTTTGCGGCTTGGACTGGTATTCCTATTTTTAGTATTATTGGTGGGTTTATTGGACTTGCCGTTTTTGACGCATTAATAAGCTTATTACCTGGAGCAGTTAAAGAAGGGAAGGAGAAAGATCATAGCTTACAAGCCAAGCTATGTGCTTTTTGCGTAAACTTAGCAGCAATTATGGTTGGCGTTATTGCCCATAATTACTTTGTCGACTTGACTTCCGGGCTAAGTAGTATTGAATATTTTCCTGCCAAAGTCGTATCCAATGTTCATTATTTAATTGTCTTTTGGGTAGGGCTGATCTATGTTACAAGAGTCATCGGATATGCAGCAAAAATTAATAAGGTACCAACTCCATGGTTTGTTAAAGCATTGAAAGGAATTGGTTCTAATAACGAAAAAGGGAAAAAGGGAAATAAAGAGTTATAATCTTTTTATAAATGGATATTTATTTTTGGCAAATCAAAAGGGGCTGTTGCACAACGAACGTAACCGTTCGTGGGCAATAGCCCTACTTTTATTGCGTGAGAAATAGCAAAAGCGGGCTCAAAGAGCCCGCAAATACTGTATAATTTAGTTATGCAACTAAATAAAT